>JBDRWD010000065.1 GCA_039802205.1 candidate division WOR-3 bacterium | reverse complement strand
CACATCATAATTGCTCTCCAAGTTATAATAACACCAGAAGGTCAACGAATCACCAGGCTGAACCAAATAAGGATGCAATGTCCGGGCTGCACTATTCATATTGTTGGTATTCCCTGAAAATAGGCTATATGAACCAGAATGATGCTGGGCAGTAGAAAGGGTAAACCCCTGCAAAACCCAGCGTCCGGTACCCGATTCCAGATTATCTTCAATCACACTGGGATTGGAAAGCTCTACCAGTTCCCACTGAGTGGGATGGTTTTCCGTTGGATTGACCGGATGCCATTTAATTGTAAAATTCTGCGAAACATTTCCGATTGGATAAATCACGGGCGGTGCCACTTTACCCTCAATCAATGGTGGTATTGAATCGCGGCACAACTGGGCAAGATATTTCAATGCCTTAAAATTTTGCTGGAAAATATTATCAAGATCAGAAGTCGATTGATAAAATGCTGTTCCTATCTCAGTAGTATAAGAAAGATTTGCAATCCCACCAACCCAGTGACACCAAGAATATACCCAATCAATACTCCCACCGCTGACGGCGTAGAGTATTTCGGGAATCTGTCCAGGAGTGTACGTACCACCACTCAGCTTATTTATCATCCCTGCCATACGATTTCCAAACCTTGCACATACTGCTCCATCAGGAATGTCATTGGTCGTCCAGCCCCATCCCCACATCAGTAATTCACTATAACTGTGATACGACATATAAGCATTTATGACTTTGGAACGAACATACATCGTCAATGCCCTTATTTCATCGCCTGAAAAAGCATATGCTCCACAGAATGTCTCCTGGGACGGATAATGGGTCGCCTGGTTCTCATCAACTGCTCCCCAGTCACCCGCAATATCATCACAACAACCTCCGTAATTCCGATTCGGGTCTGTCCCTATCGCACCACCAAACGGCTCCCGATCCTTACGCCATGACCGCTGCGCCGGATAATCATAAACATAACCATCAACATTGATCACCGGAAAAGCATAAATCTCAATGTTATCCACAATCTGCCGAATCTCATTGTTGGTACTGTAAACCTTCAAAATCGAATCACAAAACTTGTAAACCACATAAGGCGTAGCCCACTCCCGCGCATGATGACAACCATCAACCAAAAACCCCGGCTCGGTCGGATCCTCATAAGCAGGATTATCAGAAATCTTTAAACCATATATCCAACGCCCCTCATAAGTCCGAACCGGCAAAGAATCAAACTTACAGATCGAAGGATAAGTCTGCGCCAACTGCCGCATCATCTGAACATACTGATCATAAGAATAATACTGCCCCCGCACCTTCTCCTTTTCTAACTCTAAACTGTAAACCTGAACCTCATAAGGAAGACCAGAAGCAATGATTCGGTCCATTGTATTACGATCCACCACAATATCATACCACTCATTCGCTCTTCCGGTGGCGATATCCAGATGGTACTTGGGTGATATCCGGGCAAGATCCGACCATTTCCCATAGACCCGCACCACCATCGTCTGAGCAGATAATATCACCAACAAGGTGAAAAAAGAGCATATTAATTTCATAAAGCCTCCGGGAAAATTATAATATTATGAATTTAAAAGTCAAGGGTATAAGGTAGGCACAATTAAATTTAGCTATTGACTGTTTTTCAAAGAAAGGATCGGAACTGCCTGACAGAGCACTCCCATTTATAAGGGAATAAAAATTGATTAAAGATGGTATATTATAGTGCAAGGAGGTAAAAATGCGCGACCATAAAAAGATGTATGGAATTTACCTGAGAACTAGTTTTCTCATTGCTATCGGGATATTGATCGTTCTTTTTCTCGCCCTCCCTTATGCCGAACCTGAACCCTACAAACGGAAACAAGAAATGGTGGGATTGATTAACGAAATAACAATGGTCATTGATAAAGAAGTAGAGGTTATCGATAACGAAACTCGCCCCCAACCTCCACCTGTTGCAATCCCAGCCGTGGGAAATGAAAATGGTATGACCACGATAACATCCTCTGAATTAGTAGAAAATTTCATTCCAGCAAGCCCGGCTGGTCCGGAGATTGAAATAATGCCATACTATAAAGTTGAAATAAAACCACAACCCTTGGAGATGCCCGCACCTATTTATCCTCCCCTGGCAATCAAAGCGGGCATTGAAGGGAAAACCGTAGTCAAAATGCTTGTGGATATCGATGGCAAGGTTATAGAAGTGGTGATTCTCAAATCAAGTGGCAACGGTATGCTCGATGAAGCAGCCGTAACCGCTGCTAAGAATTCCAGATTCACTCCGGCGAAACAAAGAGATAGATTCGTCCGGGTCTGGGTGGTCCGGCAATACGAATTTACATTAAAGAAGGGATAATCGCTTTTTTAAATAATCAATTCTTGCTACCGGCAAGGGATCGATTTTAATCAGTCTTGCGAGATGATAGCTTAAAAAATCACCGAGCATAATCGCCCAGAATATCTGCTCCAATAAATTTCGGCCTTCAGGAGTGATATCATAATATTTTAGCCCTTTGATTTCCCGGGAGATAATCTCTTTGATTATCTTTACTCTTATTCGATTACGTAAAAAGGCGTTTGGATCATTGAGGAAGAAAACTATTACATCTTTGCACCATGGTCTTCCCAAACCAACAATTTCATTATGATTCATCTCAGGGATGGTATTGATGTGGGACAGGATTTTTGCGTTTTCATTTAACTGACACTGCCACCTTCGGGCAACAACAAAAAAAGCAGGAGAATCAGCATAGATGATGGGAAATTTTTTAAAAATCTTTACGGCTAAATCCCTTCCCTTCTTATCTAAAAACGGCGCGTGCTTCTTTAAAAAAATTGAGAGCCGGGAAAGGGCAAAGATAGGATTTTTCTCAATCAAACCAATCCGGTATAAAAAAAGGGGAAGCGGTGTAAAAAGATACCCTAAGGCACCGCGGGGAGGGAAACCTGGAGGAATTTTTATCTTCAGCAGTGCTTTATTTTTTAAGAGTTTGCCATTGGAGGAAATGAGCACCATCGGAATACCTCGCTTTTTCAAGATTTTATAGTTATAAAGAGTCTCTTCGGTATTACCGGAATAACTGATGAGGATGGCGATACTCTTATCATCGATATATTCAGGAATTTGATAATCCTTGTTAACCAGAATCTCCAGGTCTGGATAAAGAACGGATAAAAGATCTCCACTGATTCCAGAGCCGCCCATGCCACATATCAATATTCGACGACAATTTTGTCCCAAATTAACTGGAGGTGTGATATCACTCCAGGCGCACTGGAAAATACTTATCGCTTCCACGATCTGATCAGGTAAAGTATAGATTATCCGGTACATATCATTCATCTTATCAACTCCTCGATACCCGGGAACTTCCTCCGCACCATCCGGTTTAAAAATCTTTTTACCTCCAGGGCAGTTCGAAAATTAAAAGCCTCCTGCGCAATCTCCTGACATTGAGGTATGGTGAGGGTCCTCAAAATCAGTTTCGCCCGGGGTATTGCCGAAGGGCTCATAGAAAGTTCGTCCACTCCCATTCCTACCAAAAGTGGAATCGCTACGGGGTCACCCGCAAGTTCTCCGCAAATTCCTACCCAAATGTTTGCCTTATGACCCGCATCAATCGTCTCTTTTATCAAACGCAATACCGCGGGATGAAAATGATCAAATAACTGGCTCACCCGTTCATTCCCTCGGTCCACCGCTAATGTATACTGAGTCAAATCATTAGAACCGATGCTGAAAAAATCTACCTCATGGGCTAGATAATGGCTCATCAATGCAGCCGATGGCGTCTCGACCATAATCCCCAACTGGATGCTCTCATCAAATTCAATCTTTTTCACCTTTAATTCTTGTCGCACCTCATTAAAAATCAATTTTATTCGCTTTATCTCTTCGTATGTTGCAACCATTGGAAACATAATCTTGATGTTTTTGTTGACCGAGGCTCGCAAAATTGCGCGAATTTGGGTCTTAAAAAACTCAGGTTCTTGGAGGCAGACCCTTATGGCCCGCCAGCCTAAAAATGGATTTGCCTCATGGTAATCCGAAAATATCTTATCGCCCCCCAAGTCATAGGTTCTAATTATCACCGGATGGGGTTTAATCCTTTTTGCCAAAGCATTATAAACCCTATACTGTTCTTCCTCAGAAGGACTGCCCCGGCGCGCCAGATATAAAAATTCCGTACGGAACAATCCGATGCCGATTGCGCCATATTTCAAGGCGTGTTCCACTTCGGCAAAAAATTCAATGTTTGCTGAAATATCGATATGCTTCCCGTCACGCGTCTCCGGAGGCAATTCACATACCGGCAACAAAGCACGCTCGATCTGAAGGGCTTTCTTCTTTTGCTCTACATAAAAACTGACACGGCTGGAACTGGGATGGATAATAACAATTCCCCGTTCTCCATCCACGATGATTTCATCACCATTTTGAACCTTATCCACGAATTCACCAATACCGAGAATCGCAGGAATCTCTAATGCCCGGGCCGTGATCGCAGTATGGGAGGTTCTCCCCCCGATCTCCATAGCAATACCCACCACATTTTTCCGATTGATAAGTGTTGCCTCGGAGGGTGGTATATCGTGTGCCACAAGCACCGAACCCGGTGGAGCTTCAATTACGGAGGTATGGGACATGCCTAAGAGATTTTTCAGCACCCGTTCAGCAACATCATAAATATCTGCAACTCTTTCTTTGAAATAAGAATTTTTACTTTCGCCCAGTTTTCGTGCATATTCACTAATCACTTCATGATAGATAAATTCAGCATTTTTCTTTTCATCGAATATCCGTTTCTTAACCGCCTCAAGGATTGTTTCATCCTCCAGCATCATAATCTGTGCATCAAGAAACTGGCCGAAGTCCTCCCCAATCTCTTTGTTGATCTGTTCTTTTATCCTTTTCAACTCTTCCTTCGTTTTTAAAACCGCCTGTTCAAACCGTGCTACTTCTTCTTTTAAATATACTGAAAGGATCGGAGTTTGAAATATCTGGGCTTTTTTTATCTCGTATATATATGCCCTACCAATCGCCACACCCTTTGATGCAGGAACACCATGGAAGATTCTTTCTTTAGGCATCAGTCTTGTCCCTCAAGTATCGCCCGCAGGGCATTAAATGCCTCTTTTTCATCATCACCTGAACAGATAAGGGTCACCTTCGCCCCTTTCTCACAGGCAAGGGTCAAAATGCCCATTATGGATTTGCCGTTGACCTTAACCCCATCTTTGATTAATTCAACTTTGCTCTTAAACTTCTCCGCCAGTTTTACAAACCGCGAGGCCGGCAATGCATGCAACCCATTTTCATTTAAAATAGTTATCGTCTCCTTGATCATAGCAGAATCAGGTTAATTATTATCAAAATAAAGACAAAAGTCAAGATTAAAATGGGTGCCACCTTTTTCCACAAGAGTATCAAAAAAATACCTCCAACCGGGATGATGCAGAGGGTGTGATAATTTCTCGGTAATACCACCGGTAATAAACCGATGAGAAACGCCCCTAAGGCTTCGTAAGCCCGCTGTAAAATCGAAAATGCCCTCGCTTTCAACATAAATACTACATCCCAACCTTTCTGATAACCCGCAATAAATCCGTAAAAGCGAAAGAACAGATGAATTATATTATAGATACCGAGAAAGAGAATCGGACCCCAAATCCCGTATTTCAAACCGATTATTACACCCAGAATTGATAGTCCGGGTCGGAGCGTCTGCCAGAAAAACATATCTCCGTAGGCAGCAAATGCCGACTGACTAACGGTAATATGTTTTTTTATATCTTCTCCATCACCATCGTTTTCCAGGGCACGTAATACTGCACCGATGATAAACCCTGCCATGTAGGGATGGGTATTAAAAAACAGCCGGCGGTTCTGAAGCAATAATTTCTTTTTTTCTTCGTCAAGGCTACTAAATAGTGTAACAAAAAATCCCAACGATTGCATTGAATAGAAAGACCAGGAAGTCTGCAAAAATAGGCTCAGGAAAAACAGTTTTATAAGACGAAAAAAGCCAAGGTGCATAAAATGCCTAAAACGAGAAAATAAAAAGATTCTTTTTTAAGGTAGAGATAAATTCCGTTTGCCAGTCCTAACGCCACAATTATAATCAACAGAAATTCCCGGTTGAAATCCGCCTTTAGGACCGTAAGGGGCAGGAAGCTCACAATCCAGAATATCGGTAAGAAAAGCACCACTCCCCGCAAAAAGGAAGTGCCTAAACCCAGAAAATGACAAAAATATAAACGTTTCTCATCTCTCAAAAATTGATAAAAGAACTGCTCATTCACTCGGCGCACCAATGTATCCAGCAGGTTTCCTAAAACTGCAACAAGAATGCCCAGCAGAAATATCACCATCAAATTCGGCTCACTTTGGGTCGTTTTTTTCATAATGAAATATGCCCCACTGCCGGCAATTCCCGCGGCCTGGGCATCGGGAGGGACATCCTTACCAATGGGCAGATTGGCGAGAAAGATCAGTTGAAATAATGCCCCGATTAAGATCCCAGACTTTACATCCCCATATAACGCGCCGATGATAGTTCCGGCAATGATCGGCTGTGAAAAACCGAATTCACCAACCGCATATTTATCGAGCAAAATCAAAGAACCCAGAAAGCTCAAAGGGATTATATTCATAGTTCAATCCTTATCGAAGGGTTACGATAAAAGATTAATAGAAGCGCAAATCCCTGAAATATCTTTTCAAAACCACTTTCACTTGAAGAAATAGTTTCTATCGGATAGCTCAGGAGTTTAAATTTTTCGGAAGCGCTAAATTTGATCGGCTTAAATTCTGTGCCTTCAATTTGGAAATAATTAAGGTCATCAAGCTCCTGGAGTTGGTATAAACTCGCCTGACCATTTATCTTTAAACCGGGATTGAAGATACCCAGAGAAAATTCCAACCCGATATTTCCGATATGCCCCTCATAGGTAAACTCCAGCATCGAGCTGGCTGGGTCGATCACTATCTTCTTTTTAAAGTTGAGTTCTTTATTTTTGAAAATAAATTCAAACGGTTTATAATCCAGTAACTGGTATTCGATTATCTTGCCCATGATTCTCTGTTGATAAAAATCATCTTTTTGTGGTAGCGAAGCAAGGAGATGTTCAAATCCAAATCCCCTTTCGTATTTGTCATAGATGAGATACTTATCTAAATCTTTGCCCTTGGTGCGGATGACTTCATGGATTGACCTCACTTCTTCTTCTCCACTGGAAGACTGGGGTATTAAATCGTGGTATTTTTCCACCCTCCGGGCAAGATAATTTAATATATTTTGCCTCCGGTCGCGCACATCTATCTCAATGAAACTGCCGGTATTGAGTCTCATCACACAGAAAAGATTCGGAGTACTTATCACCAGTTCATCCCGACCATCAATATCAAAATCAAATTTTTCAATCCCAGTTTTGATACTATGGAGTTCGGCTTCAATGAGATTCCGGTATACTGCCTCTCTTAAATGGGGCAAATAAAGACCACCAAAGATTCCATGCCAGTAAGCACAAGAACATTGTCCACGCCAGAGACTCAATTTCGCTGAAATATCCGGTTGGAGATTCTTAGAGACATAAAGCATCCTTTTATGCATCAAATTTGCCTCGGGATAGCGACTCAGGAAATTTTTAAAGTATCCTCCATGGATCAGATGGTAATATTTGCTCTCTACATTCCTTTTTAACTCCAGATAATTCCGTCCCGCCTCCAGAGGCAACACCCATTCCCCCATCTCTTCATAAGAAGCGGTGGGGATATATATGCGACCTGCAGGAGGTTCCTTTTTTATAATATCCCGCAGATGGACCGTCTTTATAAACTCATTTGTACTTAAAAATTCCAGAAATCGCTCCAGCCAGCCTTCTCTATAAACCCAATTATATGTTCCGGGCCAGACACCAAATTTCTCACCATCATCGCCAAGAACCTTTATAGCTCCAGGTTCCAGATTGCTAATCTCTAACAAATAGTTACGCACTTCCTCAACCGGATGGAAGGGAATCAAATAACGGAGTTTCATTGAGATGGGAAATATCTTTAAGATCTTCCCATTATCCTCAGTGAGAAAATATGACTTCAGCTCATCCGCGCTTAAACCAGCATATAGAAAATGGGTATCATCAAGTAGTGTATACTCGATACCTGCTTCCGCCAGCAATGGTATCAACCCCGGTTCCCACACCCGTTCCGTAAGCCAGAGACCGGTAGCTTCAACACCCAGTAGTTTATAGAGATAATCTTTGAAATATTTTATCTGCTCCACAACATCATTCGGAGGTATCAAAGAAAGGATTGGTTCGCTATATGCCGATGCCAAAATTTCGGCTTGCCCATTTTCTATTGCCATTTTCAGATGATCAAAATATTCTGGATGATTTTTCAATAACCAGTCACACAGTGGACCGGAATTATGGATGCCGAATTTAACATTTGGATATCGCAGCAGGGTTTTTATCAATGGTAAATAAGAATGCTCGTAGGCGTGTTGAAAGACATGGTCAAAATTACCCACCGGTTGGTGGTTATGGATATAAAAAGCGAGTCGGACCATTTACACTCCAGTTAATTTTTTAACCACATCAATCGGCTGGGAATTGGGTAATTGTTTCCCAATTATCTTAATCCCCAGTTCATGGATTTTGACGATGAACTCAATGTCTTCGGGAGTAAGATAGATATAAGGTGCAATGGAACGGGCACCTTCCCGATATCCCAGACCACCGATGTAAATCTCCTCTACTTTTAATCCATTTTTTATGAGATTATAAGCATCTTTTACCTTCTCCACCACCAGCATCCGCCTTTTTTTATCCAATCCATTCTGGAGATATTTAACACAATCTTGAATGCTACAGCAATGGAAACTGATGCTTTCAGGAATTGCGAGGCGAAAAACATTGCGTGTCCACTCATCCTGGCTGAGTGTATCAGAAGCGACGATCAATTCTTCTATACCTAACGGCCTTGCCCACCCTGCTACCACCTGGCCATGAATCAAACGGTCATCAACCCGCAAGATAAACATCTCAATCCCAAAATTCCCATTTTATTTCCAGACCGATATCCCGCCTAATCTCCGAAAAGTCTTCAGGCTGGGTGTAAAGCAGATTATCAAAGAGAATACCGAAATGTAAAGTTAAAAATTTTAGTGCCAGTCCCGAGGAGAAGGTGAAAAAAGGTTGATAAGAATGTCCGGAAAGGTCGTATCTTTTGTCCACAAAAGATAATCGACCAAAAGCCTTGAGCACAGAACGGGGACTGGTTTTCTGCCAGTTTAAGGCGAATTTGGTTACCCGCTCCGGAAATCCGGAAGGAATATCGTTGATGAAAATATATTGGTATGAAGTGGTCAGGGAGAAAAACCTCCCCAGCGGTACATCAAAGAACCCTTCAATTCCCGCACAATTATTCCCGCTCCCATTGATTACATAATATTCATCTTTTCCTTCTCTCTGGTATATTAATGGATTTTCGGTGTGGGTATGAAAGAAGGTCAACCTGGAACTACCGGACACCAGGCTAAATTCTTTATGGAATATCCGTTCATCCCTTAGTCTGATATTGCCGATGATTTTTACCGGCTTCAGAATAAAACGCGCATTCCCGTAATGAGCCACATAATCGGGCGGGCGCGGATAGTATAAAATTTGGGTCATCAATCCCAGCCAACTAGCAAAATCATATCTCAGTCGGAAACCGGCATTAAAAACTATATGGCGGGCATTATAACTAATTCCATACCGCGGTCCGATTACAAAATGATAGATTTTAAAGGCAGCATCATGATTGAACTCCACGACCTCATGTTTGAATGGCTGACAATTCAAAGTCTGAAATTGACTGGTGCGCATGCTCATTGTTAAATCATGTCCAAAATTTTTTCTGCTCAATAAAACCTTCTGGTTGAACGCATAGGTTACAAAATTATTCTCATCAACCGCATTATCCAATTTGAAGGCATTTCTGAATAACTGGAGTTTATATGAGGAACTGCCTAAGGTAAGTGCTACATCATTCAGCACCGCCTTAGCAATTGTATCACCGCCGTTGGCAGTCAGAAAGAAATCCAAGCGCAGGGGAATAAATCGGTTAAAATAAAGATTCGCATACCCACCATTGGTTCTCAGGTAGGTTTTATCATAATTCTGGTATTGGTGTGAATACAAACCACTCAAATAGATGCCGCTAAAATCGGTAAAAGCACGGGCAAAATCCACATTATAGATAGTATTTGTGCCGAACATGGTGAAGTATAAATAGGAGTAAGGTTTTTCAAAACGGTTGACCTTGGGTGCAAAAGTAATCGCTCCACTTTTTCCTTCAATATTTTTGGTGTATGAAACCGCCTCAAAAAAGTTGAAGGGCACAGCAGTCAGAGTGAAACAACCTTGCAAAAAGTAATCCTCAAGCGGATGATTATTTATTAAAAAAGAAAGAGGGGCAAGGCTTTTTATCGCAGCATACAAACTTCGGGATTCCAAAAGGAAGGGAGTCAAAGAAAGAATATCATGATAACCGGCTAAAGAAATAACAGGTTTGATAACCTGTCTTAAGGTAAGCAAACTTTCTAACCCATTGGTTGCAGAAAAATCTATTATTGTAGGTATTTCGGAGGTGACAGTATCAACCGTGCCGGAATCTCCGGTTGCTGACTTCCCAATTAGCAAAATCAGGCATAAAAACACGATTGATTATAGATTAAAAACACCAGTTTGTCAAGATTACCGGTTGACTTTGGTAAATTTCTGGCTAAAATGGAGTATGGGTTTGATGGATGAATTGATTGAAAAGCTCCAGTGGTTGCCTGGTATCGGCAAAAAATCTGCCCAGCGTCTGGCTTTTTTTCTACAGAAAATGGAAGTATCACGGGTAAAAGAATTAACGGATGCGATATTGCGAGCAAGACTGGAACTGAAGGAGTGCTCCATCTGTCACAATCTGGGTGAAACCGATCCCTGCGAAATCTGTTCGGCACCCAATCGTAACAAAGAAATCATCTGTGTTGTAGAACAACCCTCGGATGTGATGGTCATCGAAAAGATGGGCGAATACAAGGGTCTATACCATATCCTCCATGGCGTGATATCGCCGATAGATAGTATTGGACCCGAAGATTTGAGAATCAGTAGTCTCATAGCCAGGATAAAAAATCAAAAAATTAATGAAGTGATAATTGCCACCAATCCTACAACCGAAGGCGATGTCACCGCAATTTATATTGCGAAATTATTGAAACCTTTAAATATCAAGGTCACCCGAATTGCCCGAGGATTACCGACAGGGAGTGATTTAGGACTCGCAGATGCCACCACCATCCTCCGGGCATTTGAAGGTCGGAGCGAATTGTAGAAATAATCATTAAGCGCCTTTTTCTTGTTTTAAAAGGTATTTTGGGTCGAACTGCCATACGCACAAAAGTTATCCAATCTTGGAATACAGAAATTTAAATATCTCTCTCACACGAAATCCAACAAACATGCTTTCGGATTTTTTAAGCAGAGTAAAAACAATAATGCAAATCTGAAGGTATGTTCTATATGTTAAAAATGGTTATGATGTAGGACAAAACTTCAGCCTTACTCTCACCCATGACTACTGGAGCATGATAAATATAGTGCCGATAAAAATTTCTGGTAGCCGCAGGCTTCAGCCTGCATATATTCTTTCCCATGGGACGTAACCGCAACCTTCGGGTTTGAGTTTATTGGAATAGGGAATTCAGTTTCGTGTTAAGAAAAGTGTGCAACCAAAAATTGTGTGCAAAATTTACACACTTGAATGTCTGAAAAAAATAGCGTATTTTTGCATATTTGCAAATACCTTCAAAAAGTGTGCAAAATTTGCACACTTTTTGGAACACGGGCAATAAAAACTCAATGAAATTTCAAAACAATTTTCGGGCACGAAATTTGCAATAGGATAAAGTAAAGGGACTATCTATGAATGACCAGCTATTCAAATTGGGTCTTGACTCTTTGGCAGGGAAAGTTATAATATTTTATAGGAGTGAGTATGTCTTATCTTATCTTATCTTACACCAGAGAATAATTATCGGCATTTTCTTATTGCCGATTTTAATAAAAATTCTTTCGGCTTCTTCTATGCGGAGTTTATAAGATTTGTTTGAGATTGCTTCATCTTCTCCTTTCCTCTCCCTTGAAGGGAGAGGATAAAGGAACTGTAGGGCAAGGCTTTAGCCTTGCGAGGAGCCTGGTGGCACCGGAGCAGAAAAATATAGTGCCGATAAAAATTTCTGGTAGCCGCAGGCTTCAGCCTGCGTACGGTCTTTTCCATAAATTGGAGGTCGAGCAAGCTCGACCACTACAAATGTTTGAAATGTAGTGGCAGAGTTTACTCTGCAAAATCCGCGGAGATTTGTGCCATCATCCGCGTGATTCTATGTTGTTTCAGCCTCAGGGCTGAATAAAATGGAGGAAAAAATGAAATATTCAATTAGAATTAGTTTATGTATAATGCTTTTCTTGGCAACCGCTTTTGCCCAGGAGCCAAATTTGGTGTGGCAAAAGACATATGGTGGTAATCTTGCTGACGAGGGTTATTCAATAACGACTACCAACGATGGCGGATTCATCATTGGAGGTTATACATATTCAAGTCCAGAGAATAGAAACGCATATTTAATTAAAACCGACGCTTTCGGAAATATCCAGTGGCATAAAATTTTTGGGACACAATATGATGATGCTGTCCATTGTGTGCGACAGACTGCGGATGGTAATTATATTCTAACAGGGGCATATGACGAATATAATCCAAACAAGGGTTCAGATATCTATCTTAGGTTCAGATATCTATCTTAAAAAGATAAAAAATGACGGCACTGATTTGTGGTTCAAATTGAAAGATTACGGGCATAGTGAATGGGGTGAGTTTGTCACCGAAATTTGTAATGGATTTGCAATTGTTGGATGTCAGCTGGGTCCTGACCAGGGTCAACTTCTCCTTGTAATAACAGATGCGCTGGGAAATGATACAATAATCTGGTCATACGGCCCAACTAGTCAATTTGACTGTGGTTATTGTGTTCAACAATTCTATGACTATGAATCTGGGCGCTACGGCTTGATTATTACTGGAAGGGTGTACAACTCGCAAAATAGTAGCCCCGACATTTGGCTTATCAAAACCCTTGAAGATGGAACTCTAATATGGGAAAAGAAGTTTGGCGGCCCGGATTGGGATGAAGGTAGATATGTTATCAACGCTCAGCCTGATAGAGGATATCTTATCTGCGGAACATATGCTTTTGATCATATGTACTTAATTAAGACTGATGCATCAGGGAATTTCCAATGGTCCAAATTATTACGTCCCCCACAATATTCTGGAGCCCATGGATATGCTGTTAAACAGACTTCTGATGGTGGCTATATTGCTGTAGGTAAGGCAATGGGGACCATTGGATATCAGGATATTTATGTCGTCAAACTAAATAGAACCGGGGATGTTGAATGGCAGAAAATAATTGATCATGGGATTGGTCATAATGACTACGGATATGGAGTTGATATTATTAAAGAAAATGAGTATATAATCGCTGGTACAACATTTTCTCCGGGGCCGCCCTGGGCTGATGTCTACCTTGTTAAACTTGGACATATGCTCAATGATACCAATGACCCATTATCTCTTGCTTATAATGGCAATCGCCATTTAGTCCGTGAGCCGAATACTGAAAAATTACATCTGGTTTATACAAGAATGGATTCGGTCATTTATCAGTATTCTTCTGATGGTGGAACCAGTTGGACTACACCCCTTGCCATTGGCAAAGGCAAGTTCCCGGCAATTACATTGAGTTCAGATAATCTACCTTCAGTCACCTGGACCGATGAAATCGGTGGTTTATGGTATCGGCGTCAGATTGCACCCGGTCAATGGGGCGAGATTTATCACCCTTCTAATCCCGTCGGTCCTTATGACCCATTCTTGAACTCTCCACCATCAATCGCTGTTGTTCCGGGAAATCCCGATGAAGTTCACATCCTTATTACTCGCACCGGAAGGGTTCAAATGAATGGAGTTGCCCATACAGTAGATGATTATTCATTCCCGATAACTAATCCTGAGAATGGAGAATATCATCCGATAGATGTCGGCACCGGTGGAATGTATCCACCGATTCGGCTCTCTCCTTCCATTGCCCGTTCAAGTCTTGACAATTCCCTCCATGCGGTCTGGCTGCGTCAGGACACGGTCTGCTATGCAACAAAAAATATCGGACAACCCTGGCAAAACTGGGGTGATGTATTTGATCCAGAAGGGCATCAATCCGCCCATCCCTTTGTTGAGTGCTATGGTGATATGGTCTATGTGGTCTGGGAACATAAACAGACACCAAGTGCGCCAGAAGATGTGTGGAAAGGACAGCGACGCCTATCTGACCCTAATTTTCCATATTGGGACAACCTCAGCCGAACACCAAATACCCCATCCCGTTATCCTGTTAATGCCTCGGGTCTATTCACAGTCTTTCAGGATAGTCCATATCCACCAATCAATGGACCCGAAATCTATTACAAAGTCCATCCTGAAGATGACCCCTTTAATATCAGTCAGACAACTGTAAGTTCCCTCTTCCCACAATCAGTAGCAAGAATCACTGGTTCACTGTTCTATCTCTACACAGCCTGGCAGGATGGTGCTGCCTCACCTTATGAAATCCGATTTAAGAAACTATCATATATCCCACCTGAATTGCCTGCCTATCTCACTTCAGTTAACGGTAATGAGGTTCCTTCTTCCTACCTCGTGCAGCGTGATACTTTCTATTCCGACTGGCAAATTCCTGTTGATATAGGTTCTCAGAAAATCACCTACCGATTCCCGCTTGAGCCCGGTTATCGCTATAAAATCAAGGTCGTTGCCTATCACCAATTATCAGGTCAATGGCGTGAATGGGTAAAGATTGATAATGGTCCAAAGCATCAAATCAAATACAATCCATTCAAGCCCGAAACATTGGAATTCTGGGTGCCGACAGCATTTTATCAGGATGGCACCATTGATGTGGTATTTGATAGAATCTCGGGCTCTTTTGCGACTGCTGGACCAATCTATATCTATCGCTATGAATATGAAGAAGGTGAAGGTGGTGGTCCAATGGCACAGGAATCCCATACGCTGAACAATCCCGGTCTTGCAATCTTTCCTAATCCCTTCAGAGACAAATTGAATATTAGATACACGATATCAGATGTAGGGCAAGGCTTCAGCCTTGCAATAAAAATCTACGATGTCACTGGAAGGTTGATAAAGCAATACAACAATCCATCTGAAAGAATCATCTGGAATGGCAGAGATGAATATGGTAGAAAGGTTGCGCCGGGTGTATACTTCCTGCGGATTGAGAATACCGGTTCAAATCAATCATACTGTCAGAAAATCCTTAAGTTAGAATAATAACTAACCGGTGGGGTGGAGTTAATTGCTCCACCCCACTCTCTCTTGGTAGAGGTGAGATATGTATTTATTTC
>JBDRWD010000064.1:9980-16064 GCA_039802205.1 candidate division WOR-3 bacterium | reverse complement strand
GGGCAAAAGCAATTATTATCCCGGTTGCAAGATTAATCAGATATTCACCCAGTGCAGGCAGGACTTTATATCGAAGAGTGCCCGAACATAAGGCAAGAATGGGCTATGGTGGATTATTTGAGCGTGGACTATATGGATATATTTTTAGAAAAAGGGCAATGATTCCAGCAGTTCCACCCAAACCATTTCTAAGACCTGCATTAGAAAAAGCCGTTATGAAATTAAGAGAAAAAATTGGGAGTATAATTAATGGCTGAGCAATTAAGATATGAACTGGTGATTGATGATAAAGGAACACCAGTTATTAGAAAATTGACTAGTGAAGTTAAGCAAGCCGAAGATCAAATGAATAAGTTGAATCAGTCTTTAAGAATAATCAAATGGGATTCTCTGGTTAATTTGACTGAACGTGCTTATCGGGCGGGAAGAGAGATATTTAATTTATCAAGAGAAGTTTCAAATTTGGGGGGAGAAATAATTAGATCTTCAAGAGAATTGGGAATATCAATCGATGAATTTCAGAAATGGCGATATGTAGCCAAAATGGCCGATCTTGATATAACTCAATTTTCAATGGGAATGCGTTTTCTTATTTCTAAAATTTATGATGCGGCCAAGGGATCTCAAGAAGCTTCTACTTATTTCGAAGCAATGGGGGTTGATATAAATGAGCTTACTAAAAATGGGACTAATTTAACCGAAATTATTGGAATTCTAAGTGATAAATTTGCTACTTGGAAAGATGGAACGGCCAAATTGGATTATGCTATCAATCTTTTTGGTCAAAGATCAGGACAAGCATTTATCAATTTGTTGAATATGGGAAGAAAAGGAATTGAGGGATTGATGGAAGAGTTTGATCGATTGGGATATAAGATCGACCCCGAAACACTTGAAAAACTTGCCCAAATGGAAGACCAGCTCAAAAGATTTCAATTTGCTTGGGAAAATTTAAAAATTCAATTAACCCCTGTTTTTGAATGGATTATTAAAAAAATAGAACAAATATCATCATTGGGGAAAAAGATAGAACTTCCTTTAGGAATGGAATTCAGCCTTACAACTGGATTAAGAAGGAAAAAATCTCTGGCCGTTTTTAATGTAGAAGAAGGAGTCCCAGAAATAATTAAAACCCCGCCCAAAGTGGTAAACCCCAATGTTCTTAATAAAATAAATGAAGAATTAGAAAAAAATATAATTCATTTTAATTTACTTCGGGGGCAAGCAGAATTACTTGGTTCCGAAGGAAAACTTCCCTCTTGGCTTGATGCATTAGAAGAACAAATGGGGATTATATCAAAGCAAGCTATCCCCGATCTAAATCAAGCCTTTTTAGATTTTAATAAAATTCTTGGAGAAACTAATTTATTAGCCATTCAGGGTAAACTTCCTTCTTGGTTAGATGCCCTCGAAGAACAAATGGGAATACTTGCAAAATATACAATCCCCGACCTCAATCATGCTCTAATGGAATTTAATAAAATTCTTGGCGAAGCTGAATTATTAAGCATGGAAGGTAATTTGCCCTCATGGTTAGATTCTTTAGAAAAACAAATGGGAGTAATAACAAAACAGACCATTCCCGATTTAAATCAAACCATGAAAGAATTTTATAAAATTTTGGCCGAAGCCGAGATATTAAGTAATCAAGGTAAGATGCCCTCTTGGATTGATGCTTTAGAAGAACAAATGTCAGTAATGGATAAAACAGTTTTAGAAAAAATAATACTTCAAAAAGAAATCTGGGATAATTTCTTCGAATCAATTTCTAATTCCTGGGCAATGCACGTCAACAATATTATCCGTGGTGCGGAAAATATGGGTGATGCCCTGAAAAATATTTTCAAGGGTATTGGCGATGCATTTATAAGCGAAATATCGAGAATGATAACCCAATGGCTTTTGTTTGGATCTATAACTGGAAAGAAAGAGACTGGGAAAGGATGGTTGACTGGGGGTTTATGGAGTGGAGTAATGGGGATTTTAAAAGATATTTTACATTTTAAAGAAGGTGGGATTGTAGAAGGGTTCAAGCCTATAGCTAAATTGCAATATGGAGGAGTTGTTAGTCGTCCGACTTTGGGATTAATCGGGGAAGGGGGACCAGAAGCTGTTATCCCACTAAAGAATGGAAAAATTCCGGTCGAAGGTGGAAAGTCAAATGCGGTTGTTCAGAATATAAATATTTTTGCCATGGATTCATTAAGTTTTTATGAATTCGCTAAAAGAAATAGAGATGTTTTTGCTGAAATGTTTGAAAATGATAGTCGCTACTTGGGCATTTCTCATAGTGCAATCAGGAGGTCTGTAAGATAAATGTCTTTATATCCTACATCACCCGTGCCATGTTTTCCTTACGAAATCAGAGAGGAAGGGAAAACAATATCAGTTGAATTTGATTCTGGTAAATCACAACATTTACGTTTGCGTAGATTTCCAAAACGAAAGATTGGTCCCTTGATATACAGAGGATTGAATTTTAATGATAGGAAAATAATATATAGTTTTTTTAGAAATTATTGGAAAAATTTTAATTCTTTTTATTTCTATGATTGGATTTTAAGAGAGTGGATAGATGAATACGTGGGTAGGGGAGATGGATCTACGGCTATATTTGATTTACATTCAAAAAATACAGTCATTCAATCTTTAGTTATTTATGTCGATGGAGTTCAGAAACAGTTGGGTACTCACTATAATTTTTTGAGTGGAGGAGGAATTGAGGGGGCAGATAGAATTCAATTTACATCAGGTAATATCCCAGAAAATGGTGCTTTAATTACATCTGATTTTAGTGGATATTTACGTTTAAAAGCTGAATTTTATGAAGATAGTTATATAGAAAGAATATCTGTTCCAGAACTTTTTGATATCGAAATAACATTATATGAAGTTCAATGGTAATTAAAAAAGGAGGTTCAAATGAAAAAAGGAGATTATGTAAGAGCTACAAGGCGTCTTTCCCTAAAAGAAACAAATCAATTTACTTGTTTTGGGATTCTCGAGGGAAAGGTAATTTCAACAAAACCTCATCTTGTTATTGAATATGATACGGGCGAAGGGAAAATGCAGGTCAGGATTTCTGACTCTGCAAGGAATGTTTTCGAGGTAATAAAAGAAGCGGAGGAGGAATGAAATGAAAGAAAGTTTAAGTATTAGAGATAAAATTGAAACATCTAATATCTCATCGACTAAAGATTCAATCGGTTTCAAGACGAAATGGAAGATAGAAAAGTATGAAAATGAAATGGCTAAAGAGCTAAATATGCCTTATGAAATTTCAGAATTTGATGGGAATATAGCACTTAATGAAGGAATTAATGCTCTCTGGACTTTGGTCTGTGGGGGGTCAGAAACACCCTTCAATAATACTAATGCACAACTTGGGGTGGGGTCAGATAATACATCAGAATCCGCAACCCAAACAGATCTTCTTGATTCAACTCCAACATGGAAGGGAATGGACTCTGGATATCCACAGTATGGAAGTAACCAAAAAGTTGTTTTTCGCTCGACATTTGGAGCAAACGAAGCCAATGAAGCTTGGAACGAATTTTCCGTGAGAAATGGAGCCTCTGCAAATAAGAACCTCAATCGAAAGGTTTCGGCTCAGGGAACAAAAATCTCGGGTCAGGTTTGGATTCTCACGCTGGAAATTTCAGCTTCATAATTAATTTAAATGAGGTGATAATATGTGGATACCCCCCGAACGAAATTTAGATAATATTCAATATGAGTCTTTGCGTAAACAGATAGACAAGAAATATAATGACCTTCATGATGAGTTGTCGGATGCTTTTTATAATAGAAAGCCATTCAGGGGAAAGCTTCTAAATAAAGAAGAATTTGATAGATTGCATGGTCTAATTTTTGACCTTCATTTTTTGGAATTTCATGAGAAAAATCTGGAACAACCAGAATCGGAAAGAATCCCAGTTGAAAAATATAATATTGACTCGGATGGTGGGAATAGATATGAAAAAATTAGGTCTAAAGTTTTATCTGCTGATCCACAAGAATTGGGGATTTTAAAAAATGAAATGCTTTAATAATGGTATAGATATTTCTTTAAGCACGACCGGTTCATGGACTGATATTGATTTGGGTTCTTATATACCGGGGGGGGCGACTGGAGTTATTATACTTGTAAGAAATACACATAGTTCCTATCATTATCAATTCGGGTTAAGAAAAAATGGTTCAACCGATGACAGATATTATTATTTAGCCTCTAATAATCAAATTATTTTTTGCATAGGGATTGATAGTAATAAAATTGTCGAAGGTAAGATTTCAAATACTTACATCAAATTCATTCTGCTTGGATATTTTCAGAATGATGCTTATTTTTTCACAAATGCTTATGATAAATCAATCAGCACGACTGGAGCTTGGACAGATATTGATTGCAGTGGGCAAATCCCATCTTATGGGTTGGCTGCAATATTTGAATTAGGAAACCCATCGGCTTCTGGGATGTATTATATCGCTATAAGAAAAAACGGTTCTACAGATAATAGATACATGACAAGAGCCATGTATGTGACTTCTGCAATAATAGGTGTAGACAACAATAGAATATGCGAAGGTTATATTTCAAATACTGATATGAAATTTTTCCTGAATGGATATTTATATTATGGTACATTTAAAACCAATGGACTTGATAAAAGTCTTTCTACGACCGGCTCTTATCAAGATATCGACATGAGTTCAGATAACCCACCTTCTTATCATGATTCTGTTTTGGTTGAAATTTACAATCCATCAGATACAGGCCAAACATTTTTAAGAAAAGATGGATCATCTGATGATTATTATTCATATCCAACGGATAGAACATTTTTCCCCGTAGGAATGGTAAGCAATATTTTTGAAGGAAAGATTTCGTCCACTAATGTCGATTATTATGTTCTCGGATATTTCCGAGATTTGGATTATATTGAAATAGCAGTAAGCGATTCTTTATCACTCTTAGATTCTCCCTCTTGCCAAAACGAATTTACATTATCTGACGAAATATTATTAAATGATAATTTATTTTTGAATAATGAATTAATAATTTTAGATTCATTTTCCCTCTCTGATTCTGCTTCAAAAGTTATTACTTCAGTTATTGAAGTCTCGGATTCTTTAAGTCTTTCAGAATCTATATTCCCAATTGATAAAAATATTTTTATTGAAGATACTATTACATTAGTAGAAGATATGATCTTTCGGAAGGGTTTTGTTATGCTGAATATCGATTCAAAAATAGTTACTCAAATCGATGTGAATGGCCCGATATCAAAGATTTTAATTATCAATTCAAAAATTTCTTAGGAGGTCATTATGCCATTTACAGAAGATCGTGGTATTGACATAAGACTTCATACGGGCCTTAATCTTGCTGGGGCTTCCATAGCTCAAGCGAAAGTCAAGAAGCCCGATAATTCAACAACAACCTGGACCATGACTATCTATGATGAAGAAAATGGAGTTTTACAATATATAACCTCTACAACGGATAATGAATTAAGCCTGGCCGGCACATGGCAAATTCAAGCGAAAGTGACCTTTGTCACGGGCGAAGTTTATCACGGGTCAATTGGTTCTTTCGATGTCTATAATGTGTTATTTTAATTATGAGAGCACTACCCTCAGAACTTTTATCTGAATTATCATCAGAGCGACTGACACCTGCATTTCTTTATTATTTTGAATTTACAACACCCAGATACTGGACAGACTTTTCTGAAGATATTTATTACAATGGGAAGTGGTGGTATGCCAAACCCATTCGCTTTAACGATATCAGCTTTTCGCTGGGACAAAGGATATCCAATCTCGAATTAACGGTAGGCAATGCAGATAAAACTATCTCTAATATTGTATTATCTGAAGATATCCGGGGTAAATACTTTGAAATCAAGGCTGTAGCTCTTGATTCAAATATCAATATTATTGAGTCTTTTGTCCTTTTTTTTGGTGTTGTTGACTATTGGGATTTTGATCAACGAGAAGCTCATTTAAAGTTAGTGAGTCATTTTATTAAGTGGAATCTATTAACCCCCAGGCGGTTTTATTCCGCTACGTGCCAATGGA
>JBDRWD010000064.1:0-9970 GCA_039802205.1 candidate division WOR-3 bacterium | reverse complement strand
GGATTTTTAAAGACCCAAATACTTGCAAATACAATGGTAATGAAACGTGGTGCGATTACTCAATTGATCGTTGTGATGCTTTGGGGAATAGAGATAATTTTGGTGGTTTTCCATGGATAACACATCTGCAGGACAAAAAGATATGGTGGGGGAGAGCCCCGAAAAAAGATTGATTCCTTACGACGAAACAGAATTTTCAAATTTCATCTCGAAATTTATTGGTAAAAAACATTACCTTGCTAATCCAGAAAAGGGGTGGGATTGTGTAAACTTTCTATTAGAAGTATATGGTCACTATGGTTGTAATTTACCCCAAGAGATAGAAGGTATTACAAAAGACAACTATGATTACCTCTGGCGAAAGAAGAGAAAAGAAGCAGTAGAGATAATGAAAAAATTTCTCTTTTCTCTTGGTAAACCCATAGACCCCAACTATGCTATCATGGGAGATTTAATTATTTTTGAAGGGAAAGAGATGGTTTTCGGTGGAATTTACAATTGGGGAGCCAATGTAATCGTAGTTTTTGACAAAGGGGTTTTTAATCTTCCAATAAGATTTTTAAAAGATTATATTATTGGAGCAAGAAGAGTTATAGAATGGGATTTTTCTCAAAAAAGATAACGATTAATTATAAAAGAAATTTTAAGAAACAGGTTCATAAAAATACTATTTTACATGAACCTGTTTCTGCTATACTTGCCGGAATAACTGCCCTTTGGAAATCTATTACTTTTTACGCTACTGCATATACTCTTTTTGGTATAAAAATAGCCACATTAATTAAATCAACAATTATTTTTGGTTCAATGGCTTATTCTTATTATAGTATCGCTAAAGGAAGAGCTGGTAGAGAATCGATGGGGATCCATAGAGGGGGACATTTATTAAATACAATGTCTTCAACGGAGCCAATAAAAATTGGCTATGGTGAAGCCCGAATCGGAGGAAATAATGTTTTTATTCACACAACAGATTCACCCCAGGGCGGGAAAAATAAAATTCTTCATTTAGTCTTAGCTTTATGTGAAGGAGAGGTAGAGGGAATTTCAACTGACGGGACAGGTGATAAGATATGGCTTGATGATAAAAGAGTGCAATATTACGAAACCTTCAAGGGGAAAGACCTCGTCGATTATTATTTCCACTCTGGTTCAAATACTCAAACTGTGGATTTGAATTTACAATCTGTTTTTTCTTCTTGGAAAGAGCCAATGCGTAATACAGCATATATTTATTTTAAAGTAACTTATCATTATGACGCTTTTACTTCGCTACCAGAATTCACGGTTCAGTTAAAAATGAAGAAAATATATGACCCCCGCAATGGTCAGGTGGCTTATTCAAGAAATCCTGCACTGGTGGCTTTCGATTTTTTAACGAATAAGATTTATGGAATGGGGATAGATATTTCGTATTGGGATTTAGATAGTGTTAAAGATGCTGCAAACTGGTGCGATACAAACGGATTGTATTTTGATGGTGTGATTGTAGATCGAAAATCAGCCCAAGATAATATAGAAGATATTTTAAATTGTTTCAGAGGATATGTTGTTGAGTCAATGGGTAAATATTATTTGAGAACTTATAAAGACGAAACCCCCGTGATGTCTTTGGGGGAAGATGATTTAGTCATGGATGTTTGCTCCGGAAGAGCTCTTGGCTTTTTAGAAACACCAAAGCTAATCAAGTTTTCTTATATTGATGCAAATGATAATTATCTTGTTAAGCATGGACAATATCCGGAAGGTGCGATAGAAACGACGAGTAATGATAGAGTAATCGAGATCCCATTCATTGGAATTTCAAGTTATGAGCGAGCCCTAAAAATGGCCAAGTACCATTTACTTAGAAGCCAATTTAATCGGGAATTTAGTTTTCAAGCGAAGCTCAAAGCTTGGGCACTTGAGCCGGGAGATATTATCACGATCACAAAATCTTTTTTGGGATGGAATAATAAAAAAGTGAGAGTTAAAGAAGTTGGGATTCCTCAAAGAGGATGGGTTCCACTAACCGTCATTGAAGAAGATCCTGCGATTTATGATTCTACAGTCAATATTACTACGCATCAATCATATAAGACAACGATCCCGAGTCCGGACGATTCTCCCCCCATGCCAACAGGGCTTTCTGCTTCTACGGGACCAGATGAAGAAACAGAAAATAAAATAGATGCTTATATTGATTTCCAATGGGATAATATGGGATATGGACTTGATTACGAGATTCAATTTAGGAAATCTGATGATACAACTTGGCAAAAACATTTTGTCAAAAAAATTAAAGGATATTGTGAAACACCAGTGGGTTATGGCTCGGGTTGGTTTAAGTTGATAAACAATGGAGAATTTTATGGTCCATCCAATAAAAATTATTTGATTAGAATTACAACTGTGGGGAGTCCGAGTAAATTTGGTTGGTCAGACGACGGAGGGAATAGTTATAAGGGATGGGATATACCTATAACTGGCAATTGGCAAGATTTGAATTATGGTGTAAAAATAAAATTTAATCAAACCTCTGGCGGTTATATAATGGATTTTTGGGAATTTGAGGCTAAATATGAAGATCCGATTAAAGTGCGGATTGGAAGATTAGAATGTAATAAAATCTACTATTGGAGAGTGCGATCAATTGATGATAAAATTGAATCTGAGTGGGCAACCCCGTCTCAATGGATAACAACATGGTCTCCCTCCGCACCATCGATGGCTGGATATTCTCCCGTCCTTACTCCATTAAAATATGGTAAACAAATAAAAGTTGACTGGAGCTCTTGGTCTGGTTTTGGAGAACCAAATGTTAAAGATTATGAAATTTATTGTTCTACAACCAAACCTTGTCCAATCGAAGAACAATATAGAGTCGCATCAGGCATTAAAGGATCTAACTATACGATTAAAAATTTAATCCCAGGTCAAATTTATGATATTAGAGTAAGACCGATGGGATGGGGTGTAGCGGGAACACCATCAGATTGAGGTTTTTATGGCGGAATGCAGATTACCAACAGATTTGAATTTATATGAAAATTTAGATGATCCAGTTGATACTGGAGACATTCAACTAATCGGTAAAAGTTTAACTATAGTTGATTGTGATACTGCTAATTGGACAATCAGAGGTGTTCGATATCTTCCGTTTAATTCAGGTGGAACCTATGAGCCCCAAGTCGGAGATACATTGATGGGAAATACTTCTGGGGCGTATGGTATATTGCAATATAAACATACAATTAGTGGTGAATGGGCCTCGGGAGATGCTGCGGGGAAATTTTATTTTATCACCATTAATGGCTCATTTCAAAATGGTGAGACGTTGAGGGTAGGTGAAAATAATGATGTGGCTACAGCAGCAGGAACTGATGCTTTAACGAATATTTCTCAAGCGCTGGAAACGGTTGATTATCGACAAGGTAAAGGGTCGGTTAAAATTACAATTCCCCCTGGGATAATGGCTTTAATTTCGAAGAATTTTTCTGAATTAGATATTTCAGATTATGATTTTGTAAAAGTGATGGCTAAGGTTTCAGATAGTTCTTCATGTGCTGAGGAAAGACTATGGATGGGAGAAAATTATTGGAATGAGCAGTGGGATATAGTTAATTTTAAATCGAATTGGTTTGACCACACTTGGAATTTGGCAAATATAAATGCAAATAATAGAGACGATATTTCTTGGTTCGCCATACAAGCTTATAATTCTGGTTCTTCTTCGATCACACTTTATATAGATTTCATTAGGGCTGCTAAAAAGGGGCAAGCCAAAATTGTATTGCCTGATGGGGTTTTTTGTATTTTCCCTAAAATTTATCTTGGTTCATACATTGGTACAGGGACTGATAATAGAACTATTAGTTTACCCAGGAAAGGGATACCCGCAGCAGTTTTCATTCAAAGAGCTGCTGGTTCCACGTCTAATGCTGCTGTTTGGAGACACAAAAATAATAGTTCTGGTGAAAGTTTTAGAATAGAAGGTGGTTCATTATTGACTGATGGGATTAAATCTTTTGGGGATGGATATTTTACGATTGGAACCAATACGAGAGTAAATAATTCCGGGGATTGGTTTCATTATATTGTGTTTTATGAAGATTAAAACTAATAAAAAGTAAAGAGGTTTCTATGAAGGAACCGACATTAAAAGAAAGAATAATCAAAATTGAGATTTTAATGCAGAATCATCTGGAACATCACAAAAATATTATGAGATATCTTCTTTTCCCCATTCTTGTTGGAATGGCATTAACCATTTTTAAATTATATGTGTTGAAATGACTTTAAGAAATAATCATAAAGATATAATAGCCGAAATTAGAAATTCAATTATTTCCATGCACGCAGAAATCAGGCTTGTCGCTAAAAAGAAAAGAAATCCAGAGGCGGCTTTGATTATTATTGCAAAGCATTTAATGAAAGTCGAAGAGAATCTTAAAAAACTTCAAAAAAATGGATTTTGATTCTTCCAGATGACACTGCGTGAAAAACAAAGTTTATTTGTTAAACTCGTAGCTCAGTTGATCCTTTGGGCTTATGAACAAGGCTATGAGCTTACTTTCGGCGATGCTTATGCTCAATCAGGGCATAAACCAAACAGCAATCATTATATCCGGTTGGCTATAGATTTAAATCTTTTTAAAGATGGTAAATATCTTACTCAAACCGAAGATCACAAATTGTTGGGGGAATATTGGGAATCTCTTCATCCTTTATGCCGTTGGGGAGGGCGGTTTAGGGATGGGAATCATTATTCCCTTGAACATGAAGGAAGAATGTAAAGAAGGGAGGTGAAAAAATGAAAAAATTAATCTTTCTTTTTGTTTTGCTTTTCATAGCCTCTTTTGCATTTGCTGAAAATAAGGATGCCGGTTTTTGCCCCAAAACCAAAATGAAAGAAGATTGTCTGAAATGTCATACCGTCCCCAATTTCAAATTGATAGAATCAAAACCGGATGAAACAAATGTTTATCCAATTCAGGAAATGAAAGTGCTGAATGGTAAGGGATATCTATATCTGAAATTCATTGAAGATGATACGGTCAAAAAGTTTTTTGATTATCTCGATATGAAAGGGATTAAATATGCGATTATTGAGATTCATTGCCCCGGTGGTGGACTTTTTGCGGCTACAAGAATCGTTAATTTAATGCATCATTGGGAATCCAAGGGCGGAATCATTGAGACAAGAGTTTATGGATTCGCTTTATCAGGTGGATTTATGGTTTTTATTGCTGGGACGAAGGGACATAGGTTTGTTTCCCCCTATGCCGACCTGATGTGGCATGAGATTATCTCGATTGAAATGTTTGCCATCAAATTCTCAACGCCTTCAGATAAGGAAGAAGAAGCAAGAGTGTTGAGGCATTTGCAGGATGTGAGAAATTCGTGGATTGCAAGCAGGGGTAAATTATCGAAGCAGGAACTCGATGAGAAAATTAAGAAGAAAGAATTCTGGATGACTGGCGAAGAGGCAATTAAGTTTGGTTTTGCCGATGGGTTAATTAAAGATTGAAAGGAGGATTAATTGATGAAACGAATTTTGTTAATGGCAATTGCTTTTATAATGTTGTCTTCTCTCGTTTTCGGGGCCACAATAAATCTAAGGGCCACATGGACTGCCAATACTGAACCGGATATGAAAGAATATCGATTGTATCGAATTGATCAAGGCAGACAGTTGATTGGCACGATTCCACATCCACAAACTCAATATGATTTTTCAATTACTGTTCCTGATAACAGCGAAGGCACTTTAGCTTTTGTATTAACTGCGGTTGACCAGGCTGGGAATGAAAGTGCTGATAGCAATACGGCTACTTACCCTTTCGATTTCAAGGCCCCGGTTGCTCCCGCTGGTCTGGGAGTTAGTAAAAGATAAAAAAATATTAATTTAAAAAAAGGAGGTGAAAAGAGATGGAAAGAAAAATGGAAAAAATAAACTGGAGTTATATTGCTGGTTTTTTTTGATGGAGAAGGTTGTATATGTTTTAAAAAAAGAAATAATCAATTAACAATTAATATATCTCAAAGAGATAAGAAAATATTAGAAATTATTAAAAATTTTCTTCTAAAAGAAAACATCGATGCTTATCTTACAAGTTGGACAGATAAGAAAAATGGGAGAATTTATTATAAATTACAAATGCAAGGATTCAATAATTCTATAAATTTTTTAAAGAAAATTCAAAATAAATTAATAATTAAAAAAGATAAAGCAAAAGATGTAATAAAGTTTAGAAATGGAAATATTAAAAGAACATGGTTAAGTAAATTAGAAAAAAACAAAATTCTTAAATTAAAAGAAAATGGTTTGGGATATCATACAATAGCAAATATAATGGGAAGAAGTAATGCAGCAATTCATAATTTTTTTAGAAAGGAGGTGAAAAAATATGGAGAAACCTTGGTTTAAATCTAAAACGATTATTGGGGCAATTCTGATGTTTATTGCCCTGATCTTCAGCTTCTTTGGAGTAACAATATCACCAGAAGAACAAGCTGGAATGGCTGATTTGATTGTTCAAGTAGCTGAGGGAATAGCGGGTCTGGTCGGTTTTATTCTTGCGATTTACGGCAGAATAAAGGCAAATACATTTATTAAGTAAAAAATGGAGGGGTGGGATGGGTATCTTGGGAACTCTTGAAGCGATAGGAACAGGCTTCAAACTTGCAGAAAAAATTATAGATTGGTTAGATACACCCGAAAAAAGAGCTAAGGCCCGAAGGATGTATCGCCAAACCCTTGAAGAGCTAAGAGAAAAAATCAAAGGATCTAAAGATGAAAAAGAGATTGATTATCTTATTCTTACTCTTATCTCTCACATTGAATCTGAGTAGTTGTGTTACGACACAAACGATTTATAAAGATGTGCCGGAAGATAGTGTGGTGATAAAAAGAGAAACATTAAATCTTTTGATTGAGACATTGATCAATACCAAAATGGAACTTAAAGAATGTCTTGAAAGAGAAAGAATAATACAATGATTGAACCAATTGCAGAAATCGAATGGATTGACTCTTTAAGCGATGATGTTTATTGGCACGATAAAGATATTTTTGTTTCCCCTTACGAAGAGCGGATTCCGACGATTAAAACCATAGGTTTTATTGTAAGAGAAGAAAAAGATTATCTGATTATTGCTCAAAGCATAAGTGAAAAGCAGTATGGTGGCTTTTTGATGATTCCTCGGGGTGCTATTGTGAGAATCAAAAAAAGAAAGAGATAAAAAATGGAAATTATTTATCTCTCTGGCCCATACAGTTCGAATCCGGAATTGAATACAAAAATAGCAATCAGGGAAGCAATGAAATTGATTAAGCGGGGATATCTTGTTATAATCCCTCATTTGATGAAATATTGCGATGAAGAGGATCCCCAGGATTATGAATTCTGGTTGAATTATGTTTGCAAATGGATTCCTCGCTGTGGTGTCCTAATCAGGCTTGATGGGCATTCGCCCGGGGCAGAGAAAGAGGTTGAAATCGCAAAACAGTTAAAAAAACCAATTTATAAAAGCGTTGAGGATTTCCTTGAGCGTAAAAAAGATAAAAGTGAAAGATAAAGAAACCGCTCAGGCTCTTGCTGAGTTTTTACATAAAGAAGCGACTCGGCACATGGGGGATATAATTCGCATACGAAGGGATTTGAGAAAGTTAAAAGAAAAGTGGGGAGTCACACCAACTGGGAAGTATGTCGATATCTGGATTGAGGTCTAAGAATAAATTTAGTTAGGTTATTGAAATCATTGGCTTGGGGACGAGGATTCGAACCCCTCCATAACCTGCATGAAATCTCAATCGAGCAAATGCCTGAACTTCACATCTTTCTCCTATATCTTCAGTCTCATATTGAAATTCTTTACCACATTTATCACATAGAATTCTGTCTGGAATATTTATTATTTTTTTCCTCTTTTTATATACTATCATTGATTCTTATTATTCTTCCTTGTCTTCTATCTCTTGTTTTATTAATCTGATCACAAAATCTGGAACTCTATAGCCTATTTCTTTTAAAAAGATAACTTTTTTAAGCAAATCTTCAGGAGTTTTTTCGATAAACATTTCTCCATCGTACGGAAGCCCAATAGGGACAAACTCCGCTCGGTCATGCATTTTCCATACTTTCTTTTGTCGTTTCAAGATATCATCTAAATTACCAGTATCAACTCTGGGTGGTAACTCTTCTTTATATATCGGTTTCCGTTTAGCAACGTGAATTACATACCAATCTTCAGACTCGTAAATATAAAGGCTACATTGATAATCATCATCGCTCCAGCGACAAATACTCATTTTTCTCTCCGCCATTCATCAAAAGTGATAACAAGACATACAGGGGCATCTTTGCCATCCCAAACACATCTTTTTTCATCATCCATCCAGAATTGACATTCTTCACAAGGAAAATTCCAACCAGATTCAACTTTTAATTCTTCATTTTCTTTATCAATCGGCATTTGTTTCTCCTTTTTAAATAACCCTTCAAGACTATAATGTTTGATTTTCTTCAAATTTTTTGTGCAGTTCATAATACTTTTTGCTTATTTCTCGTCCCCAGAAGGAAACAAATGATAAATAGCCCAGATATTTTCTTTTGTGTAAGTAAAAAACCGACTCGGCAAACCCTACGAGATTTCTGATCTTATCAAGATGAGAAAGCCTAATGATATTGTCTGTAGCGAGTAAATTGAATATATAGATAGCTATTGACCACATAATGGCAGTATGAAGACCGAGCCTTCTCTTGCATCGACCGTGATCAGATGGACATTCTAAAGGCTCCTTGCAATTATGGGAGTGAGACATCACTGCGAAACTCGTGGCTATACGTTTAAGCCATGCGATAAAGTCATGAAATTCCTCTGCACTCATTAATTTAGACAAATAATCATTAAACATTTTAAATTAGTTCAATACTTTTTATTTTTTTACAGCCCCTCAAGGCTGTAAATTAATATTACAGTCCATTGGGGCTGTTTTGGTTTTAAATAAAATTTCTAAAAATTTTATTGCCATTTCCGGTTCTATAACAAAAGATATTCTTACCTTTTTATCATCATATTCTTCAATTTTATCAATCTCTCTATGATTTTTATAATCAAAATCTATTTGTCCATTAACAACCTTCCACCCGAAACGATTAGCTATTTTGTTTAGAGCATTAAATTTCTCTTTGTAATAATTATCTAATTTTTCTATTTCTTTAGTTATTTTCTCAAGTTTAATCAAGTAAGGCGGGAGAAAGCGTCTTTTGATATCGTTCGCAATTTGTTCGGGGCTCTTCTTTTCAGATATTTTGATTTGGATAATATCTTCGGGTTTTAAATAATATCTGCAAAATTCTGATTTGGGATAGCTTGAACTAACAATAATTTTTTCTTTATCGCTTGGTGGATAATCATGCTGGGTTATCATAATTTCGCAGTTATCTTTTTTGAGCGAACAAACGAAATAGGCAAATTCTTCTTTAATCAAAAATTGATATCCCAAAATTTCAGCAACCTTTTCCATTTTTTGTTTCAATTCTTCTTTATTCATTTTAAATTTATTATTTATCAGAAATTCAATAAGTTATTTCCATTCCTATTCTTTAATCAAATAATTCATTAATAGTTTTACCTTTTTCTTTAGCTAACTTTTCAATTTTCTGAAATTTTTTAGCATCATCTCTATATACTAATAGCCCTGCCCAGAAAGAAGCCATACCAACAACATATATAGCAACAACAATATCTCTATCATATCCCCCCATTAATAAACCTAAAGCAAATGCAAGTAGAACAATCCAAATCCATATTATATTAATGCTATTGGACATCATTTTTCACCCCCTTTCTTATTTGAATCAAATTTTTCTTTATATTTATTAAGCAATTCATTATACTTTTCATCTATTTGATCTTCCCACGATAAAACAAACAAAAAATATTCAAAATATTCCGGATGTAAATAATAAACCGATCTGGCAAA
>JBDRWD010000063.1 GCA_039802205.1 candidate division WOR-3 bacterium | reverse complement strand
TTAAAAATCAAGGTATCTCCTTTCTGATTCAATTCTGAGCGTGGTTTGAGCCACGCCTGGGGACATTTTACCTTTGAAGTTAAAGGTGACATTTTCGCTTTGAAACGACATTTTTTAGCACGACCCTTGACAGAAAAGAAGTTTGAATTAAAATATTATAGTTAGATGCAAGCCGCGATTTTGAGGAAAGGAGGTGATGGAAGGGCACAAACAAAAATTCTTTGTAGTGGTGCGATTCATCGCACAATTTAAGTGCTTGACCCGGCACTTAAATGATAGAAAAAAGAGAGGGTCAATAAACAGAGGAGGTAAAGATGCTACGCGCTATATATCTATCGGACTATTGAGTATTCTCTTTGCTCAAGGTCCATATACCCTATCCTTTGACCTTTCTCAATTTGAATTTTCGGTTGAGAGTGGTTTTAATAGGGTAAGAGGCATAGAGATGTCCGCCACAACGGATACTGGTGCACCAGAACTACCACTCAAATTATTGAACTTCATCGTTCCAAACGGCAATAGGGTTCAGAACATTGAAATTCTATCTCTTACAGTCGTACCTGTCACTGGCACTTACAACATCTACCCTGTCCAACTAGAAATACCACTATCCATTTATGCACCACCGCCGCCGTCTGTGCCACCCGATACAAGTATTTATAATAGAGATGCACTTTACCCAGATTCCATACCTGTTTTTATTTTGCACCAAGGACACTATGATGGCCATCCTGTTGTAACAATTGGTGTTTATCCACTGCTTTATAATCCGGTAAAGGATACATTGTATCTAATTCAATCAATTACGTTTCGCTTTCAATTTGAATCTGTGCCAATGTCAATTCGTCCACAGATACGTGGCAGGCGAATTCACCAGTTATATCTCAGTGGATTAAAATCAAGCGTATTCAACTCCTGGGAAGTTGATGTTTTGTACACACCCCCAAATCAGATTGTGTCTGATGAACAATTATTAAGATTGGGTTATCCTGAGGTTATAATAATTGCGGCTCCTGCCTGCACTGCCGCATATCGTCCGTTAGCAGACTGGTTAACCCAGAAGGGTATGCTCTGTTTTATACGAAGCACTGACTGGGTTTATCAAAATTATGACGGTGATTGGGATAGTATTCCCGGTTCACCTTATCCAGGTGAACATATCAGGGATGATGCGGCAAAGATAAAAGAATATTTAAGAACGCTATACCTTACGAACGGCACTGCTTTTGCAATTCTCGGTGGAATTCTGCAACCCAGCAATCTGATGAATTCTTTCCCTTTCAGGTATTGTTGGGCAGCCAATAATGTTGACTATATCCATTACTATGATTGCCTGTGGATACCATGGTTTATGCCCAGTGATTTATATTTTCAGGATTTTACAGGAAATTGGAGTGTAGATGGAGATTATAGAATTGGCGAACCCGGTGATGATAGGCCAAACTATATGGAAGAAATTTGGGTAGGTCGTGTGCCTGCTTGGAATTCGGAGCAGACAGTTTCCTGGGTTGAGAAAAGGTTGACATACGAGAGGACCCCGGCAAACAAAGAACTTATGACTCAATCACTTTGGCTTACACAGGGATATCAATATCCTATTAACTTTCCAGCCCTTATGGAACAGGCTATTCAACATTTTCCACTTCAGTTTACGCAACATCGTGTGGTAGATCATCCATGTAATGAAGGTGACCACAGATTGATGACAGATACTCTAACTGTAGGCTATGGGATGCTTTCAACTTATGGACATGGTGCTCCTGATGCCCAAAGGGTGGGAGTAGTTCCAGACTGGGGCCAACTGTTTTTCTCTTGGGAAAAGGAAGGCCGCCCGTATCTTGGTGAACCACGTAATATCAACAAATTTTATATAACTTATTCGATTGGCTGTGACAATGCTTGGTTTGATACAAGTACATTTCTTGATAATGCTTGCTATCCCTGGACAGCTAATGGTCCTTATCCCTGCATTGCCGAAGCATTTGTTTCTTTCTATCGCTGGCCCGGTCCTTCACCCAATGGTTATCCTCCATTTGATGCAGTGGCTTTCTTAGGAAATACACGCTCTGGGTGGAGTGGTTCATCTCCCCAACTACACAGAAACTTTATTGACCGATTATTTTTTTACGATACCCTTATAGGACTTGCCGAAGCTAGAGCAAGGTATTATCCTAATTGGCCTTATTGGTATGTCACCTACAGCCACAATTTATTCGGCAGTCCCGAAATGCCGGTCTGGACCGAAATCCCTTTAGACCTTATTGTTGAGCATATAGACGCAATTCCATCAAACACACCAATTGATTTTCAGGTACATGTTCATAACATAAATGGACCGCTGGCTAACGCACTCGTTACTCTTTATAAAGAACCTGAAGGTTATCCTGCAGAATCTCAGCGAACTGACCCGGGAGGGATGGCTATTTTTAATGACCTTACTGTTCCTACAACCGGCATAATGAAAGTGACCGTTACCGCAAGTAATCACATTCCTTATCAAGGCGATGTCCAGGTATTTGAATATACGGTTGACTTCCCGACCGCACACACTCAATATACCGAAGGCAGAAAATTGGTGCGCCAATTTGATACAGAAAATCTACATTTAGGTTATACATACGGCATAGGAGGTGCTGATATTCCTAATGAATGGGCAAATTATTCCTTCTCTACAGATGGTGGTTCTACCTGGTCTTCTGGGGTTTCGGTTTTACCAGATGGCTATAACCACAATCCGAGCATAGATTTAACCAATGATAATCGTCCCTGTATTGCATTTAGAAAGTCAACAGGCTGGCTTACTGAACAATCCGCAGTTATCTACTTTGCCCGTTATGATGAACCAGACTGGGTTATTTACACGATTGATTCTTATCCTGCAACGCCGACATTTACTCCGAGTGTATCACCACCAAGCATTATTATTGATGCCAATGACATCTGCCATCTGGTCTATTCTGGTGTGCTTTATGCCCCGGGGAAAGCGTATGTTATATATAAACGCTTTGATGTCTTCAATCCATCAACCGAAACAGTTATCATTGACTCAGCAAATGTGCCTATAAACTGGCAGCCTTCTTCGCCGTGTATTGCAACTTATTATGGCTATCCACATATTGTATGGGATTTTCCACCTGAAGGAGGTGAGCCATATCCGGAAATCTGGTACAGATGTCTTGAAGAATCCGGTTGGAGTGAGAAGATAAATATTTCTAATTCCAATGATAAACCGAGCGAGCATCCATTTATTACTACAACGAATGAAAAAGTCCTTGTGGTGTGGAGTGAAGAAGAGGAGGCGGGGAATACAGAAAGCAGGGACATTTATAAAGGTGAACGATTCATAACTGCACCGCCCAATGCCTGGAACATCTGGGCAGAAATTGTGACACCGAATCAGGCGTCGGATTGGCCTGTGATTACGGCAAATGGCGAGTTTCTTGTTTGGGCTGAGCATCAATTTATTGAACTGAGGCAAAACTGGGAAATTCTTTACAAATCTTCCATCTACGGTTCTGGGAATCTAAGTAATACACCCTATACACAATCTCTTTATGCTTCCTGTGATTGGCGTCAGACCTTGAATAATCTTTATCTCTATTCTGCCTTTACTGAGAAGTATGAATACGAACTTGAACCTTATATCTTCGGTGTTAAAACAAAAACCCTGGTGTTTTCCTTAATAACCCCGATTCCGACATATACAATCTATGCCGGCAGCAAAATCCCATCGCCTTACTTAATCCAGAGAGATGGCTACATTGCCTACGGAAATTATCCAGTTGATTATGATACGAATGAGTTAGTCTATAAATTCAGCGGATTAAAGCCTGCTTTAAAATATCGCCTTGATGTCACTGCCTATCACGAATATGGTGGCGAGTGGAGAGAATGGGTGAAGATAGACAATACTGCTCAGCATTTGATAAAATATGATGCGGGCGTTCCCAGGACTGTGGAATTGCCAGTTCCACCGGCAAGTTACAGAGACGATGGTGAGATTGTTGTGCGAATTTCAAAGATTACTGGTGATTTTGCAATGTGCCACAAGGGGAATCTCTATGGGTTTGAAAAAGAAGGGCAGGGTGGACCACAAACGGCTGTGGACATTCCTCAAAATCTTACATTCGCATGCAAGGTAACGCCGAACATCATAATGCACCAGGCACAGCTGCAATTTATTCTACCTGAAAAACAGAGAGTAAGGCTCAATCTTTATGACGTGGTGGGTAGGAAAGCTGTTACAATTACTGACAACACCTTTGAGCCAGGTATTTATACTTACTCCCTGAATACAGAACGACTCAGCTCCGGTATCTATTTTTTAGTGTTAACTGGTGAAAAGGAAACAAAGACTCAAAAAGTTCTGATAGTAAGATAGTAGTAAAACACTGTGTGCCTCCTGCTAAGCAGGAGGCACACAGAAGGAGGAAGATATGGTATTTCCTTTTATGTTTTTTACATTCACTACATGGACTACAGAAATTGTTACCACAGACTTCTCATTAGTTCGGCCGTCTCTTACGATTGACTCACTGGGAAATCCTTATATCATTGCTACAAAACAAAGAGTAGTCAGCCCGGATTTATTTTATTTGTTTTTGTTTTACAAAGTCAATGAGGCGTGGCACGTTGATACATTTGAATTGAATGCATGCCTTCCAGACTGGCTGGACTTAACGATGGATAAATGCGGACGAATTTGGACGGTCTATCCTATTTATAACTCCCTTGATAGCACTTTTTATCTGATTGTCGCTTGTAAATCTACGGCCGGCTGGACCAAAGATACGGTGGAATTTAGCAATGTAAGCTTTGATTTCGGTTGGAGGTCTATCATTACCGATGAATTTTCAAGACCCCACATTGTATATGACCATGCGATAGATACAACAGGGTACCAACCCTATGGCCATTATGCATATTTAGTTGATACAACTTGGTATAAAGAGGTTGTTGATACCCTTTTTACATATGCTTACTGCTGCGCGATTGATTTGGACTCGCAAAACCGACCTTATGTGAGTTATTTTCGTGGAGGATATTGCCTTTCTAACGCCAAGAAGATCAATAATATTTGGATTATAAAAGAATTGGACGCTTCATATTATCCCAGTTGGTGGACCACATCTATAAGAATTAACCCAACGACCGATTTGCCTGCTATTACTTATATGAACCCTCAAACTTATCAAATGAAATATGCATGGGATGATGGTACGACATGGCATATTGATACTATTGACTCATTTGGTGGGATTGGGACTGCTAAGGCATTGGATATAGACTCATTTGGCAAACCTTATTTCGTCTATAATAATAATGTTGCCTACAAAGAAGGTGGTGTCTGGCATATAGAACCTTTACCAGCATTAAATCCGCCCCTCACTTACTCCGAACCCGGTGCGCTACGACTGGGTTGTGATGGCACAATTCATATAACAAGATTTGCTACTAACAATGATTATAGTTACCGGGAAATTCATTATATCCATGGGACGATAGTTGATATTGAAGAGCGTGATAGATTAAAGGTGGAAGGTGAAAAGATAAAGTTGATGGTCTTGCCGAGTGTGGTGAGAGATAATGCCCGAGTTCAATATGCAATTCCTGAAAAACAGCATATCAGTTTAAATCTTTATGATATTCTCGGTAGAAAGATTGCAACAATTTCCGAAGGTATTTTTGAGCCTGGTGTACATTCTTGCAGATTAGATTCATCCCATCTCAGTTCCGGGGTCTACTTCCTAATCCTTGAAGGCATGCATGAGTCAAAAACTCAGAAGTTGTTAATTATGCGATAAAAGGAATTCTCATTGGTTTTTTCTGTTATCATTTTGACAATTGTAAAAATGATAAATCTATGACCCGGTTGGCAAAGAGGTTTTGAGGAGATTCGGTGAAGTATTTGAGGGAAATGGAAAAGGATAAGTAATAGTTGTTGGTTGGGGTGCTGGTATGGGAGTGGCGTTGTAACCCAATGTCGTCATTGCAAGCACGCCGGGTAGCCTGGCGGGCGTGGCAATCTCAATTCCCCTCTTCCCCCCTTTTTTAAAGGGGGATTACAGGATGCGATTGTTTCGCTCATTTCATTCGCGCGCAATGACATTGCGACACAGCCTCTAAAGGTTTGTCCTACATTTATGGGATTATAGTATGGTAGGAGCGGTTTCTAACCGCGCTGAAATATATTGCGATGGTTATCTTTTTCTCAGCATGTCAATCAAAAATCTTGATGGTAATTGCTGTCTGCCCGAGCGGTATTTGGGATATAGAAGATAGAGTCTTTTCTGGGCGCGGGTGACTGCCACATAGCAGAGTCTTCTTTCTTCTTCAAGGTCTCTTGGTTCGGATAGACTCCTGGTCATTGGAAATATCTCTTCCACTAAATCCACCACGAAAACCACAGGAAATTCCATTCCTTTGGCACTGTGGACCGTCATTAACTTAACGGTATTCTTTGTCCAATCTGCCAAATCCATTTCCTGAAACAATTTCAGATCGCTCAGGAATTTACCGATTCCTGCTTCCGAATAGTTCTGGGCAAAGTTTAAAAATTCTTCAAGGTTTTCCGATTTCAATTTCAAAATGCTGACCAGTTCATTGATAATGGTGTAGGGTGATAATACATTTAGATTCTGGATATGGTGCTCGACAATCTTTTCCAATTTATTTTGCACGCTCTTTGTGACTCTGAAAATAGAAACCCCTTGGGCGATAGATTCTTGAGATATTTCAGCAGATCTGCAGATATTTAAAAATTCAAGGTATTCTATGATTGACTTGAATTCTTCTTTCTCATAGAATGTTGTACCACGAATAGTTGTAAAAGGAATACCTGCTTTTGTCAGCCCTTCCTCATAACTTTTACCGAGATAGTTCATTCGGTAAAGGATTGCGATATCCCGATAGCCAAAATCCTGTTCGGTGAGTTCTTTTATTTCTTTAACAATATAGTCAATTTCGTCATTCGTTGACTCCGCCGCATAAAAAATCACATCCCCGGTTTCTAAATTGGGAATGGCGGTCGTTTCGCGCAGCATCAAATTATTGGCAATTTCAAGTATTGATTGGGGAAGGCGGAAACTGCGATTGAGATGGAATATTTTGACATCTTTGAAATCACGGGGGACCCGGTATATGATATCTTTGCTCGCACCGCGCCAGCCGTATATTGCCTGGTCTTCATCACCGGTGAAGAAGAATTTTTCTCGCACCAGAAGGGAGATAAATTTATACTGGGCAGGATTTATATCCTGAAGTTCGTCAACAAAGATATATTCAAACATATTTTGATAATGTTCCCGTAAATCTTCATAATCTTCCAATAATTTTGTAGCATAGAGAATCAAATCATCATAATCAAGAATGTTGTTTTCTTTCAGATACTGCTGATATTCTTTGTAAAATTTGAGACAGATCTTCTGCCATTCATTTGCCGGTGCGAATTTTTCCGGGGTGATACCTCGGGCTTTAAGTATCTCAATGGTTCGGATTATTGCGTTCATTTTATATTTTCCGGTTTCAGTTTGCAGTAAAGAAAATATTTTTCTTGGCTCTTCAATAGTAAAGTCTTCGCTGATATCAAGTCTTTCGCAGGCATGGCGGAGTATTCGTAATGCAATGGTATGAAAAGTACCTACCCAAAGGTCATAATGCGATATCGTGGTAGGAAGATGGTAATTCAACCGGTTTTTAATATCGTTCGCTGCTTTGTTGGTAAAGGTACAGACGAGGATTTTGGAGGGCGGGATTCCTCGTTCAATTAATTTCAGTATTCCTTGTACCAGGGTTGTGGTCTTACCGCACCCGGCCTGCCCTAAAACTAACAATCTTCCCTCTAAGGCGTTGAGAATCTGTTCTTGATCCGGGGTTAATTTTATGGCACCTTTTTTCTTTTCGCAAGTGGCAATGGGTGCTTCAATCTTTATACCCTTTGATTGTTTTTTCAAAATTTTCATGATTGTTGCGCAATCCGGCCGTAATTCTGGTTTTGTATTCAAGCAGCGAACTACTACCTCCTCGATATATCCAGGAAGATTAGGTCTTATGATACCGGGAATCAATAATTTGCCCTTTTCAATCTTCTTTTTTAATCCATCCAGATTGTCATCAAGAAATGGTGGGGTACCGGTGAGGAGTTCATAGAAAATCACGCCGATACTCCAGATATCGGATTTTTCACTAAATCTACCCGACCACACCTCGGGCGCCATATAGATAGGGGTGCCTGCGGTAGAGGCGGCAATTGAGCCAGTCTTCAGAAAACGGGCAAGTCCAAAATCAGTTATCTTGATGATATTGTTCTCGGTTACCAGGATGTTTTCGGGTTTTAAATCACGATGGAGCACGCCGATCTTGTGTGCATAACTCATCCCGTCAAGTATCTGCTGGGCAATATTTAAGAATTCACCTATCTCAATGCCACCTTCTTTAATGACTTCCCTTAAAGTCGTACCCTTGATATATTCCATCACGAGTACGAATTTATTTTCAATGAAATCTATATTATAAAAACGAACGATATTGGGATGATTTAGAGAGGCAAGGAGTTTTGCTTCATCTTTGAGCATGACAATCTCTTCTTTACGCATCCGGGAAATTTTTAAAGCAAAGTTTGTTTCCAGAATTGTATCATAGGCTAAAAACACATCACCGAATCTGCCCCCACCGAGCCATTCAATGATTTCGTATTTACCCAGCTTTTTTAAAAGCATCGCATCTCTAACTTTGACAAGCGGTAAATAAGCAGCTCAATCTGGGAATGCCGAAATGTGCACTGGAGTTCCTTTATAAAGAACCATCTGACCCACCAAATTTTTGCTTTTAAATCTCAAATGTTGCATTCTGGCGCCCTGTTCGTTTTTGCTCAGCGATTTGATTAAGTGCGTAAGGAAGCTTTCAACTTCCACCCCGGTGCCGCGGGTTGTTTGATGTTCGATCGCATCCAGGGCATAACTACGGAGTAATTTTTTCTCAAACTTGTGATAAACATCAGGAGAACAAAAGATATCGCAACCGAGGATTTGCCTTCCAGCCACTCCAATAAATCCCACAGTATTACTGTTTAATCCTTCGAATCCTTCCAGATAACGATCAATCTCCTCATTAAGATTATCAAAAATCTCATGCATTGAGGAAGTCCGTGATTTCGTCCTGGTTACCGTCAATTTCCTTTCGATTTCCTTCCAGACTTCACTCTGGGTGTTAAGGTTTTTACTCATGGAAGATGCCAGGATTGAGCGTACCCGGGGATAAGAACAATACCCAGTTTTAAAACCACCAATTGTTTCCCATCTCTTCGCTTCGGCACATATTACCGGAACGCGGCTTTGGGTGCGTGCTTGGGCAATGAATGACTGGGCGATGATTCGATTTTGCATAGCGCCGGTTAGTTCTTCGCCGTCAAGCATCAATACCGGTGAGTTACCTTTATTATCAAAGATAATTGTATTTATCTGGGGAGTATCCAGTTCCCGAAAAATTGCCTGCTTATTTTTGATTGCTTCTTCAATGGTTTTTATTGTTATGCCATCATTTTCTGAACCATCTTTTATTGGGTACAACACCAAATTTCTTAAAAAGATTGGGTCTCCAATTTTCCATTGATGGCTTTTCATATTTACCTCCTTAGGGTGCATAAAAAACCCCAAAATGCCAGGTGGGAGACCATTCAGTATACCAAGTCCACTTACGGTTGTAGGCCCGCACATGCCAGAAGTAAAAACCATTTTTCGTAATTGTGTATATGGTTGAACATGCTTCTGCATTAATCAATGGCGCATTAGGCAAGACTGTTGTATCATTTGCAATCTGTAATTGGTAATATTCAACATCTTCGACGACACTCCATTTTAATTTAATCTCATGTGGATATGGCGTTGTAAACCAGATGGTTGTATCATTGCGCGGGCTAATCAATATCGGGGCGGCTGGTGGTGGATGGAGAGAATCAAATGGCGGTTCGTATTCCTTGGGATTTTTACAACTGGCATTGGTGCTAAGGCAGATTATATAAATGAGAAAAGAAAGGGAAACTCCATTGATGACTGAGAGTTGCTTTTTGCTTAACATAATTTTCTCCTATTTTTTTACTTTGATGACATAGATATTATTTCGCATCAAATTATTCAATCGATAGCCACCGATTATAGCATTTGCACCATCAAGCAATAAAAAGCGTCCATATTCATACTGATAATCTCCATAAGTTCTCTCTTTAAGTTGATTTCCGGTGGCATCAAGAGTGAGATAATACAAATCGCTGCCATTAATTCCTGCTGAACCCACGATATAGTATTTCCCGTCTGCAGACTGTTCAACAGCATAACCATTGTCAGTATAATTTGTACCGTAACTTCTTTCCCAGACTTTATTGCCATTGTTATCTAATTTCAATGTATACACATTACCATTACCGCCAACAGTTAAATAACCATTATCAGAAGTCAATATCACCATATTCCCGATATCTGCACCAGTCCCTCCATAGGTTTTTGTCCAGATTACATTACCCGCTTCATCCGTTCTTACGAGATAGATGTCGCCATTATTCCCAAAAGAATAGGTATATCCGGCAATGATAAAGCCATTGTCATTACATTTTTTAACCGAAAGTCCGCAATCTAAATCCAAACCACCATATGTTTTTACCCAAAGCGTATCGCCATTAATATTGGTTCTGATTAACAACATATCACTACCTTGGTTAGAACCTAACACACCTGTTATTACATACCCATCTTGCAATATATCTACATCATACCCATTATCAGTTAGTGGAAATGTAAAAACTTTTTGCCACATAGAGTTGCCTTGATTATCAGTCTTTATCAAGTAAACATCTCCATTTTCATCACCGAAAGATTTAGTTGTTCCTGCTATTATGAAGCCTCCATCAGCTGTAGTCTTAACTGAATATCCATAATCATCTAAACTACCTCCATATGTTTTTTCCCAGATAATACCGCCTGTGGTATCAATTTTTATGAGATATACATCATATCCTCCCGCGCTATAAGATTTTGTTGCTCCCACTATTATATAACAATTATCTTGTGATTTTGCTATTCCATAACCATGGTCATCTAAATAACCTCCGTATTCCTTTGTCCAGAGGACCTCGGTTCCGATATTGAGAAAATGCGGTTCAGACCAATCGGATTCTGCGTTATGGATATCCTTGGCTTTGGCTCTAATTTCATAGCAACCTTCTTTATTGTAAAAATGCGCCATTGAGACAATATCCCCGGAACCAACAAATGGACTCCAGTTGGATTCGCTCCCGTCCCCCCAGGCAAATTTTATTGAAACGCTATCATCGTCTGGGTCATTCGCCCAGGCCGAAAATGTATAATTATCCACAGCCCCGGAGTCCGGACCATTTGGAATAGATGGTATTTCAGGCGCTTTGTTTGATTTACAGGCATTTAAACTGAAAATTATTACCAGCACTGAAATTTTTAATAATTTAGACAGTTCCATTTTTACCTCCAAGCATTAAGGAATTTTAAGGTAAAGCTCATCAAAGTCAACTGTGACATCAACACCTGGTTCGTGGCTAGCAACATACAAACCCCAGAATCCATTATCAAAGACACGACTAATCAAGGATACCGGAAAAAGAAATGTATTATCAAGATAGAACAAAAGGCCGTCGCCAGTATAGATTGAAGAGAGATAATGCCAGGAGTTTTCAGCAATGTTAAGAAGTTTTGTATAAAAAACAGTAACTATACCATTCTTCACTAAGGAGAATTGGGCAAAGGTTTTTTTAAGAGTTATACAATAATAATTTAAACTATCTTGATACCACAGTAATACACCTGTTTCCCAGTTTTCTCCTGACAGGGGTGCAATCTTTAGATTGACCTCGAGTAAAAATGCCCGCTGGGGATTACGGAAAAAAAGGATTGCAGGATTGCCATCAGAGCTGTCCTTGCCGCGTAAAACCTGATTGTCTTCTGATTCTAAAACTACCCGCCAGTCTCCGGTAATGATGGTAAATCCGTATGGAGGATTGTTTATTTCGTCATCCTCGAAATGGAAGGTGGTCAGAAAAAAGTTATAACTGGAAAGTTTCGTCCCAGCCCAGAGACTCTCGTTTTCAAATACCAAATCCTTATAATGTTTATTTCGTACAACAATTGTGTAAATCCCTGGGTTGATATGGGTGAATGAATAATATCCTGAACTATCTGCAATATCTCTCTCAGTGTTGCTGTCGGCACAATTGATTAAATCCACAAGGGCTCCCGGAACACCCAAACTGTCAGGTTCATAAATGAATCCACCGATTTCTGATTTATTGGGGTTATCTGGGTCATATTTATTATTACGCGGGGCATTCAAACACTGGAGGAAAAGGAGGAAAAAAATAGCGATGAGCGACCTTTGGTTGGGGATATTAAAAACTGAATTCATGGCCGATCTTTATTAAATCGTTTCCCCGAATAAAATTTGATGAACCAGTCTCATTGACAATTTTTACCTGTGTATTTGAAAAATAGGCATCCCAGATGCTGAATAAATAAAAACCAATAAATATTGCCGAACTGGAAACCGAAATGCGAAACCATTTATTATACTCACTGTAGTATTCATCCATATATTCAACACTGTCTGGACCAAGACCGAGGTACCTTTGCTGTCTATTTTCTGTTTCAAGCCATAATATCACTGTGGAAACAAAACTCAGACTTGATCCCAGCATAAGCAATTTACCTTTCCTTTCTTCACCTTTTAACACCTGCCCCACACCCGGAATGAAACAGGAACACATTGCCGCTTCGTGTGCGATTTCTCTTTTTGCCTCGTTGAGGATTTCAATGATTGAAGAATCAACTTCCTGAGCTTTAAAAGAAAATTGGGGATTCAATTTGAGCAGAGTCTTGAGATGTTCCTTGGCTGAGATCCTATCGTTGATCTTAGCATAGCTGAAGCCCAAATACTTGTGGGCTTCAATTTTATTTAATTCATCAATTTGCGGTAAGATGCTTTCCAGAGTTTTTATAACAATGGTGTATTCTTTATTCTGGTAGTAATTTTTTGCCTGGTCGATTAAATTTGCATTTTCCTCAATCAAGATATTAGACTGGCCATAGGCGATGTAGTAAATGAACACCGTTAGAATAATAAAAAATTTTCTCATAGATTTACTTTTATTCCAATCCTTGCCCGTCTTGGAGCAGTATATGCTGCGACCCAGTCATCCGTAGCAATGATCAAATCCCTGAAGGAATGGAAGGTTTCATAAGGCGTCACAATTCCATCGTGATTGAAGTCTGCCGCTGGACTATAATATTGATTGCTCAGGGATAGATAATCCTTAAAATCCTCAGCCCGCACTTTCTCCAACGGCATCAAGGGATAATGGGGTGCGACTTCATAGCGCTGATCAAGAAGGTTGATAACTTCTAATTGGAGATTGAAAGATATTCTGTTGACATTAAATTCCCTTGTTATTACACAGTCAATTTGGCGCTGAAATGGCAAACGGAAAATATTTCGTTCCTCGTATTTACCCATATAGCCGGGTGGGGTATAAGGAAAACCATTACCAAAATAGGCAAGAAGATAGATATTTGTCCCTAAGGGTGCTTTTATTCCACCCTGAATAAAGATTCGGTGCCGCTGGTCAAAGTTTAGATAATAATCCTGAGCAGGTCTGCTTGCAGAAGTATCCGCATATTCACCCGCATAAGAACTCGTACCTTTTGCCCAGGAAAGGGTGTATGAGATTTTTCCTGAGAAGAAATTGTTGCTATATTCTAAGATGGTTTCCATTCCTTTGATATTGGCATATTCTACATTGAAATACTGGAAATAGCCAAGTGGTAATTGCACAATATAACGCGTGCCAGTCAAGTCTGAAACATCTTTGTAAAAAAGATTTGTTGTTGCAGTGAGATTTTCTTTTATCAATCCCTGAAATCCAATTTCGTAACTCAATGTCTTCTCGGGTTTTAACTCAGGATTTCCCACAATTGATATGAAATTGTAGTATTGTGGTGCAAGAGGCAGAAGTTCATAAAAAGAATAGACATAATCATATAAAGGCGGCTGGACATATCTGCCAATGTTGGCACGGAAAAGGAAATTTTCGGTCACCAGAAATGAACAGCCTATTCTGGGTGAGATATTTATCTGGGGTTTAGCGCCTTCAATATCCACTGCATAGTAGTCATATCGTGCACCAAGTTTTGCATAGAATCCCTTGATATCAATATTGTCCTGGACATAAATTGAATATTCCTTTGGTTGATGGTTGTAATCATCCGCAATTGGATTCAAGGTATCAGTGCAGACAAAATATGTAAAATTATCAAGATTCTGATAGATATATTCAACCCCGGTCTTTAATTCATGATACTGATGTAGTTGAAGATTGGCTTTAAAGTTGATATTATACACTTCTGAATTCTTTTCCTGATACTGGGGATAATCACCTTCACTTATAACTTTATAATAAGCCACACCAAATGGATTCCTGTGGGTTCCCCGAGGCCATTTCAGCGTTCGGTAATCGCGGAACTTGAAATCATCAAATATTCCATAAATTCCGGGTTCACGAACACCATAAGTCTTTTGTGTATAGAGTCTACTAACTGTGAGATTGAATAATTTTTTATTATCGGGCAGATAGTTTAAATTTAGTGCAGCAAGTTCACCCTTGCGCATATCAGAACGATAATGGTCAAGATAGAATTTAAAAAATGGATCTGGACCCGAATATCGGTCAAATTGACTTCTTGATTTTGCCCCACTTAAGCTCAATTTAATCTTACCCGAAGGTGTAAAAAGCCATTTGCTGTAGATTGAATAATCTCCTCTTTGTTTATGGGGCAATATATATAATCTTGGGTCCCAATCCTGGGTTTGCATAATATCTATTGAGGCAAGCCCCTGCAAGTTTCTTGTGGCAGGTAAATGAATTGTGGATTGATGATTCTCATAACCAAAGTCATAATAAAAAGGCATAATCTTTTCGGTCTTGGCATACAGATTTCCCTGTAACTTTTTCTGCGGTCTTTCTGAGATTAAATTCACCACTCCGGACATTGCCCTGCCATATTCGGCATCAAAACCTCCAGGCAGAAATATCACTTCTTCAACAATCCCTTTTGATATCTCAATTGCGACATCCCCGGTCTGAGGGTCAATGATTGAAACATTATCAACCATATACTGGACTTCAGTTGCCCTACCACCACGGACATGTAGGGCAGTATCGGTCTTTGCCACGGCTGCCTGGAATGTGATTACTGCTGGTGTATAATCAACAGGCAATGTGGCAATCTCGGCTTTACGCACAATCTGGGTTGTAGCAACATAATCCTTTTTTATCGTTGGAGTTTCTCCATAGACCGTAACCGGTGCAATCTCAATGGCAGTCTGTTTTAATGTTACATTGAGCCTTGTGGTTCGGTCAACTTCAACCAGAACATTTTCAATCCTCTTTGTCTGATAGCCCAAGCAGGAGATTTCAACTGTATATCTACCTGAAGGGACATTTAAGATAAAAAAATTGCCATTGTCATCGGTGGCAGCACCTATCTCGGTATTTAAAATAATTACATCCGCAGCGACAATGGGTTCTTTAGTATCTTCGTCCTTTACAACTCCTTGAATTTTGCCGGCAATTCCGCTGAAAAGAAAGACCGTCAGAAAAAGACTGGCCATTTTTCCTCCATTTTTTTAATTATACCTATGCTTCTTAAAAAATCAAGTTATGTTTTAACCTTATAAAGACTAACAGCTTATTTAGCAACTATTATGGAGCGGTTTACATTCTGCCGTTCTGTTTCCAGTTGGACAATAAATATCCCAGAATTTAAATCCCTTAGTGAGCAGTCTAACTTATATCTTCCTGCATTCTTAAACCCATTTTCAATTATCCTTACCAGCCGGCCATCAATGGAATAGACTTTTAAAGAAATATGCCCTGCTTCAGGAGTAGTATAAGTAATCACCACATTATCCCTTCCCGGATTGGGGGAAATATTTAAAGAAAATTTTGCTGGTTTTTTCTGTTTCTGCTCAACAATCCCCATAATCGGTTGCCTGCCCCAGTACCACCTTGCCGGATGAGTATACAGCCAGCCCTTCCAGCACATCCATATCGGGTCTAAATCTGCAACCATATCCTGACCAAAGACATAAAAGAATTGATTATTCTGGGTATCAATCCGCTTGGCAATTTGCGCCAGCCCATGCCGATAACCAAAACTGCCTGTAATATTACGCGGTGTATGCCAGGTCAACCCACCATCCGTTGAATAATTATAATACAGATTCCAAAACGCCAGTGAATCCTGTCCCGCTCCTGCCTGGGAATGCCAGAGACCAAC
>JBDRWD010000062.1 GCA_039802205.1 candidate division WOR-3 bacterium | reverse complement strand
AAAGAGATATAATCACAGGAGTAAAGAGCATGATTAATTCAATTCTAAAACTATACTCTTATTCGCCTGAGAATCTAAATTTATTTTGGGTAAGATTTTATTTTGATGAAAGACGTAATCCATCGCAGGTATAAAGTGGATACTCTGAATTCAATTTTGTTATTGACTTAAAAGCATTTAGGCATATAATTACCCCATGAAAAAATTATTTTTAATTCCATTGGTTTTTATCTTCTGTTCGGATGCACCGGTCGTAAAATTCCCCGAACCGACTGCGCGCACGGTACTGGCTGAATTATTTACTGAGGATGGATGAGGTTTCTGTATGCTCGCGGAGCGGGCGTTACTTGATAGTGTGGCGAGTAAAACCGGTGATACCTTGGTGGTCGTTTGCTACCATCTTCACGGTCCGTACATGATTCCCAAGGCACAGGAACGAGAGGATTTTTATAATACCGGTTATAACCTTCCTCATGTAATTTTTGATGGAACCGATGCGGTATTCGAGGCCAATCCCCAAAAATATGACAGTCTTTATGAAATTCATTATCAACTGGCACGCGGCAACATTCCCTATTATAACCTGAGTATCGACAGTGCATTTACCGGTCCTTCGAGCGCCAGTTTCAAACTTAAAATAGTTGCCGCAGATACTATACCTGAAGGAGAAATTAAGGCCTTCATTGCAATTACTCAAGACAGCCTCCCCGGTGCCTATGGCTTTATTTTCAACCGTGTCTGTAGGTCGTTATACGAATTCAACCTCCAACTCCAGTTCCCCGATAGCCTTACACAACAATTTGAGTTTACCCATAACATCCCGGCATCGAAATTGCGGGCGACCGTTTTTATTCAAAATATGGAGACAAAAGAAATTATGCAAACAGTCAGCACAAAATTTGAGGAGGTAAAATGAAAAAAATTGCGAAATTCAAAATGCGAAATTCACAATTAGAGATATTGATAATCGGGGCACTATTATTATTCGTGTGTGCACCTCTCTATGCCCAGGAAAAGGAATTACCCACCGCACCTGATTTTACCCTTCAAGATGTGGATGGTAATACAATCTGCCTTGATTCGTTATTGAAGAAAGGTCCGGTATTTATGAGTTTCTGGGCATTATGGTGCAAGATGTGCATCAAAGAACTCGATGCTCTTAAACCATTTTATGACGAATTTGATTCTTTGGGTTTGCAGATGCTGGCAATCAGCCAGGACAAGGCCAGAGCGGTCCCCAAGGTAAAACCATTTGCGCTGAGCCATAAATGGAAATATATCGTCGTCCTTGATCCCGATAATATCCTCCGTGAATTCTATAATGTTCAGGCAATGCCCACAAGTTTTATTATCAATCAGGATAAAAAGATTGTTTTTGTGCATCAAGGATACAAACCTGGGGACGAAGAGATAATCGTGGAAAAGGTCCGCTGTCTGGTGGGTAAAAATTGTAAGGGTAAATGTCATGAATAACCTGATGTATCCTCAACAATCTAAAAAACAAGCATCGACCAGGCTTGGGAAAAAGCTAATGCCTTTCTTAATTACACTGCTTATATTGCGCCTTGATTTTGCCCAGGATTTACGCATCACCGGTTCAAATCGCGCCGAATACTGGCTCTTTGTGGATTCCCGACTTGATACCGCGGATTATAAAGATCATATCACCGAAAAGTTAAAACTGGCCCTTGATTATAAAGAACTAACCCTGCGCGGTGTATTTTTCTTCTGGGATCCTTCGCTGCGCACGGTTGGCAAACTTTCCTATGTCGATTATTCGGCGCAATACAAAAAAGATCCGGTGAATATCCTCTACGGAAGATATTATGCGACATTTGGCAGGGGCTTGTGTTTGAATCAATTTCTCGATGAAGATTTCAATAACGATAACTCACTCTATGGTCTAAAAGCAGAGCTGAGCGGTTTCAAAAGCCAGTTAACATTACTTGCCGGCAAACCACGTAATATATTTTTTGAGGAACTCCGGTATACAGTAAAGAATGATACTGCCGATAAAATTCGTGGTGTAAATTTGGAGACAAAGGTCTTAAATTTTGATAATCCATGGGGCTTCAATACAAACATTGGTGGCAGGTATGTGAGGATCCACAAACAGACAGATTTAACACCCAAGGCATACACGGAGTTATTCGGCGGTAACATCAACTTGAAATTAGGACCATGGGAGAATTACTTTGAATATGGCAGACACTGGGGAACGATACCGGTGGTGGGTGGAAGATTAAAAGGGGATGGCTATCTGTTTACCACTGGTTTGTCACTACCGGGTTTTGGCATTTCGCTCCAGTATGTCGATTATAAGGACCTTGGTTTTGGTGGCGCAGAATATCGTTATAATGAACCACCTACCCCAATTAAATCTGGCATATCCGTGAATCGCGGTATTGATGAGATCGGCTATGGATTATCAATTGTCGCATCACCATTTGATTTTCTCTCCCTTGAGATAGAAAATAATAAGGTCTCAACCCATGATCCAGATTTGAGCAAATTTGGCGAAATTTTATATCTGATGGATAAGATGGGTGGTGTATTAGAACAAAGTGCGAAGGCGATAACACATCCTACAGAGCTGTCAGAGGTTAGTTTCGGTGTTGACCATATAATCAAGCAGAAGATTGAATTGCCGGTTCAGAAAAAGACCGAGACCAAACCTTATCTTGAATTGCAGTATGATTTTGGCGCATTTTTCGTTGAGGCCGGGCTGGAGCAGACGATGGTGATGAGTGATACGAGCAAATATACAGACCGGGCTGCATCGATATCAGTTGGTAAACCAGAAAGGTTCGTTCTGACCGTGCGCGCTGAGAAAAGAGACCGAGTCCCGGAATGGCTGATACCGAAATTAGGTGAGGAGACCTTCTGGCCTATGCTGGAGTTGAGTCTTGATCTGACGACAAGACATAATTTGAGATTGAGGGTCGGTGGTGAAAAGGGCGGTCTGGTCTGCTCTGGTGGTGTCTGCCGGTTTGAAGAACCATTCCGGGGTGTCAAGGCAGTGCTGACCAGCATATTCTGAGAAATACCGCCGATTTTTACACTGTTTGATTGCAGTATATAATCTGCAATTCATAGATTAATAATTCACAAAACAACCATCCTGATAAAAGGGTTCGGAGTCCCTGCTGTGATTCGAAAAATTCCCTAACCCTCAGGTGGGGCGAACTCTGGATTTACCCCTGAGTCCTCTCCATATTTTTTATAAAAAGATAAAACTCATAAGCAAGATTTGTAAGGGTAATCAATGATTTAGCGTTTGGATTTTTGTAGGGCAAGGCTTTAGCCTTGCATAAATAAAAAATGCCAACCTGAGATGGTCGTCCGGTAATCGATAAAATGGTAGGCGCAGGCTTTAGCCTGCGGATAAATGTTTTTAAATCTTAAGGTATTTCGCACCCTGAAGGTGCGGCTACCGCTAATAATTTAGCGCATAAAAATAATTTGACAAAAAGTGGAGAGGCCTGAGGACTTACCCTCGTTGACAAGGTTTTATAAATCTTTATAATTCTCTGATGATATATTTGTATTTGATAGTGGGGTTGTTATCGAAAGACTTTTTTGTCCATTGCTTTGCCTTTAACAACAATTATGTGGAAATCTGGTATTTAATTCCCGCGGAAAAGGTTTGTTCTTTTCTTTCAGCAGATTCTTTGTATAAATATAATTATCGGATAATTATCAATTCCGAGAACGGGGATAGTGCGATAAGAGAAGGCATCAAAGGTATCCGGATTGAGCGTTCAAAGATGGGAAATTTTGTTCTTGATTACTTCCCTATTTTTTTATATCCGGGAAGATTTGGCTATGAAATGGCCATCACACTTTTGAGTGAAAGGCTTTCGGCAAGTGGGACATTTGAGGTGATCAGTGATACAACGCCTTTTTATCTTAGTGATCTCGTTTTGGGTTCAAAAACCCGATGCGATACACTTTTTTGTCGGAGCGGGATAAAATTTACGCCCAAAATTCTGCCTGAATACACCGATCTCGATACTTTATTTTCTTATGTAGAAATCTACGGATTAGTCCCGGACAGCCTTTTTTATTCTGTCTGTTATCAGATCAGAGATAGTTTGTATCAGGTAATTTACCAAAATGAATTTAGACGTTTAAAATATGATTACATCCAGTTTGATACCATATCCATCAGCCTCTGGGATTATCGGGAGGGAACTTTTAAATTTGTCGTTGAAATATTTGAACCGGCATTAAACATAAGAGCCCAGAAAGAGGCTGCATTTCATATTAAAAAAGCTCTTCCCGGAATTGATGATAAGCCTTTTGCTTGGGAGATTGAATACTTGGTTACTGACCAGGAATATAAAAAATTTCTAAAAATGAACCATGCCGACCAGATTCAATATCTAAAAAAATTTTGGGCAAGGCGAAATTACAAAGAATTTGAGAAAAGACTTCTGGAGGCGGATAGAAGATTTTCTACTTCTTTTATCAAAGGTCGGGATACCCCAATGGGAAGATACTATATCAAGAATGGTCCACCCGATGAGATTCGTATAGGTGATTCTGGAGTTGCTACAAGGTCGGATATCTATTTTAAAGGTGCTCATGTATGCGACCCTCAGGAGGTATGGATTTATGAAACAAAGGGATTGGAAGTGATATTCAAGGATATAAATCGTGATGGTGTTTATGAATTGATGGGCGCTTCTAAATTAGGCGAGCAGGAAAAATATGATGCGCTCGAAAACAGAGAAGAATTGTGGCATTTTATTCGTTAAAAAAGATTTATCTTTTTCTTGACTGAAGAATAAATTTGATTATATTTAACCCGTGTTTATAGACTTCAGAATCTTCAAGGGGGTAATATGAAAAGGCTGGTTTTGATTATCGTTTTGCTCATTGTCTTTATTGCCGGGATAATTTATGGTGGCAAGGTTGGTGATTTTACCGAGACCGAGAGTGTGGCTTCGGTGATGTGTTTATCCTGTATGGGGTTGCAACAATGAAGTTAAAGCGAGTTATCCAGTTTATCGCCTCAGCAATCACCCTGGGTAATTATCCGGCAATATGGCAAGGCGGAATATATCAGGGACCATTAAAACAAGGCTGTGTGCCGATATTGAATTGCTGGGGATGCCCACTATCCCTTTTCTCCTGTCCTATTGGTGGCTTACAGCACTTTTTCAATCTCCATTTAATTCCATTCTATATTGCAGGGTTTTTCGGGATGGTGGGAACACTCGTAGGAAGAATGGCATGCGGCTGGCTATGTCCATTCGGATTGTTCCAGGATCTGCTTTACAAGTTAAAAACATTCAAGATGCGTCTGCCAAAAGCTTTTAGTTATTTCAAATATGCGGTATTGATAACTGTGGCAGGCGTGATTGCCTGGATCAGTGGAGAGCCCTGGTTCTGTAAAATGTGCCCTGCTGGCATAATTGAGGCAGGAATTCCATTGGTAATGGCAGATAAAACCGGGGATATCAAGGCGCTCGTGGGCTGGTTATTCTGGATCAAGATGGCAATCCTTGTTTTTGTGATACAATTTTCTATTTATATAAAGCGATTCTTCTGCAGGACATTCTGCCCGGTGGGTGCAATTTATTCAATATTCAACCGGTTCAGTCTCTTCCGCTTGCAGGTCGATAAAACAAAATGCATTGATTGCGATTCATGTAAAGCCGTCTGTCCGATGGATGTGCCAATACATACTTCGCAATATAATATTGACTGTATCCGGTGTCTTGATTGTGTAAAAAAATGTCCAACAGGGGCTATAGGTTATGGAACGAAATAATAAAAGAATAATCTCCGCAATAATTTCCACATTTATTGTGGGTGGCGGTCAGATATATTCCAAGCGTATTTTGACCGGCATAATGTTTATGATCTTCTTCTATGGTTCAATCCTGGTTACAAGAATCCTCTGGATTAAACTCACGGTTGGTTTCTGGCTATTACTTGGTTCCTGGATTCTGTTCTGGCTTTTTAATATCTATGATGCATATCGTGGCGAAACATTTTATGCCCCACCCTGTGAGAAGAACTGTCCTGCAGGTATTGCACCTTGGTATTATATCAATCTGATTGTGAGCAATAAAAACAGATATCCATTCGTTCCGTTTTTCAAAATTCTTGGGTTGATCTGCCCGGCACCTTGTGAGGATAATTGCACAAGAAGGGGAATTGATGAACCGGTTGCAATCGGCTATCTCAAACATGCGATTGAGACTGAAGAACCGACAGCACCCACAAAAAGGCGAAAAGAAAAGATTGCGATAATCGGAGCGGGTCCTTGTGGTTTGACTGCCGCCTATGAACTTGGGGTAAGGGGTTATCAGGTTACGGTCTTTGAAAAAGAAAGATATCCAGGTGGTGTCTTGAGCATGTATATCCCTGAATTCCGCCTTCCCCGTGCAATTGTTGAAGAAGAGATTGAATTGCTTAAAAAGGCAGGATTTGAAATAAAGACGAATATTGAGGTGGGTAAGGAGATTAATCTGGCAGAGTTGATAGCTGAATATGATGCAGTATTTATTTCAACCGGTGCAGGCAAATCAGAAAAACTTCATATTGAAGGTGAAGAATCAGCACTTGGTGGACTTGATGTTTTATACCGGATTAAAAATGGTGAGATGCTCAAATTTGGTAAAGTCACCGTGATTGGCGGGGGCAATACCGCATTTGATGTAGCAAGGAGTCTGTTACGCTGTGGAAATGAAGTGGCAATATATTATCGTCGGGGTTTAGAAGATATGCCTGCTGAAAGAGAAAACAAGATTGCGGCAGAAGAAGAGGGAATAAAGATTTATCCTTATACCACACCAGTTCGTATAAAAAACAATAAAGTAGTGATGGCAAAGACCCGAGCACCAGAAGGTAGAAAGGGTAGGGTTGAGATAATTGATAATTCGGAGTTTGAGATTGAAGTTGACAAAGTCGTTTCGGCAATCGGCCAGGTTCCATCTACTGATTTTTTGAGGGATTATATCAATCTTGATGATAGATGCAGGATTGTCGTAAGAAATGGCAGGGCAGGTAATTCAAAAGTCTTTGCCGGTGGTGATGCGGTAAGGGGTCCGCAGACCCTAGCCCATGCCGTGGGCGATGGTTTGCGTGTTGCCCGGGTGATTGATAAGTATTTGAGCGGAAGATTAATTAATATGGTAGCCAGTATCATACCTTCTAATCCTATTTACTGGGAGATATTTAACATACCGCGAATAAAAATTCCCCATCGACCGGTGGCTGAGCGTATCAAAGATTTTAAATTGGTGGGAAAAACACCGGTGACCGAAGATTTAAAGAATGAAGCAAAGCGTTGTTTGGTCTGTCCACTGAGGTATAGACCGTAATGGATAAAAAGAAAACTTTCGAGTCGCTCCTGAACGAGATTGGCAATATTATCGAAGGTCCGGCTGATTCAAAAGAGAAATTGTTAAAAATTTGCAAACTTTTGAAAGAGAATGTTCCTTATTACAACTGGGTCGGATTTTATATTGCCGACAATGAAAAGAAGGAATTATATCTCGGTCCTTATGTAGGTGAACCGACTGAACATACAAAAATTCCCTTTGGCAGGGGAATCTGTGGACAGGCCGCCGAAAAAAAAGAAACTTTTGTTGTCCAGGATGTATCAAAAGAGACGAATTATCTCTCCTGTAGTGTGAAGGTGAAGTCAGAAATTGTCGTGCCAGTATTCAAAGACGACCAGGTAATCGCTGAGATTGATATAGATTCTCATACATTAGCACCTTTTACCGAAGAGGATAAGACTTTTCTGGAAGATCTAGCCCTAAAAATAAAAGACTTGTTTTGATTAATTAGCGATTTTTTAAGATTACTTCCCGGTATTCACAAACCATACCATCTTCCAGCACTCCTAAACCAATGCCCCCGGAGTCGAAGGTATTATCCATTACTTCCAGGATCTTTTCACCATCAAGATAGCCGATTATCCGAGGGCCAAGGGCTTCGATTCTTAATACATACCATTTATTGGGCTCAGGTTCAAATAATGCCGAGGCAATCTCTTTCCACTCCCCGTTGATGCATTTATATAAATCAATCGTCCCTGCATCGCCGTGAATGCCGAAACGATAAAAGTTATTTACGTCTTGAACCCGGAAGAATAGATATGATTTAAGCCAGTCCACAAAGGGATTTTCACTTCCCTGCATTCTGGTCTTTACTTCGTATACATAATCTTTCCATTTTTTATTAAGGACGAATGCTAAATGGGATTCGCCTTTTGCTCGGACAGCCCCCTTTTCCACATTCCAAGTACCTCGGATTACTTGCCATTTTTCCATGCCCCTTTTAAATTCATCATAAAAAAGATCCTCGGGTTCAGGGGTGAGACACATGCGGAAGGGAAATATTTTTTCAATAACTTTGCCTTCACGAATCATCCTTACTTTGATTTTTCCAGAATGCCGGGGTGCAATAAAAAGTGGGGTGGTGCGTGTTGAAAATTTACCCAGTAACAGTTTTTCAGGGATTTTAATAATTCCTTCGCTATCGATAAATTGCGCTTCCAGTTTGAGGTTGATTTGCTCACCGGTATTATTGGCAAAATAGAATAATACCGTATCACCGGTTGTGAATTTGATATATATATCATCTACGGGAGCGCAGGAAACAGGTTCTAAATCCGGAATGGGTATCCGGGAATAAGTCGCTTTGAATCTTTCTTTCCGGGAAAGATAGACGACCGAGGTAGTGAGATGCGCGGGAATTGAAAATTTTATTTTATTTTTTTCTCTTTTAAACGACAGCCGGACAATGCCCGGCCAGTCGCTGGAGAGAAGGTATAAATATTTTAATTGCGAAGCATCAGGCGTATTTATTGTTATCGGAATGTTATACTCATAAGGATGGTCGAGTAGTTGTGTTTTTCGCGGACTGACGACGACGCCGACATAATCGCCTTCGGGTGTCTGAAAAATATTGGCACGAAAATCCTTGGGAACCACAATTGGATTACTCGATAATACCCATTTTCTATTTTTGATTAACTCAAATAAGCCTTGATACCTTTTTTCCAGCAATTGGCATATTGAATCACCATAGCTGAGGGCAGGAAATGCGCCACAGAGGAGTGCATATTTTAACTTTTTCTCAGTTGCCCGGGGAGTAGCATCATAAGGTAGATAGACAAGGGGACGCGTGGCACAAAGATACTGTAATTTAAAAAGATTGCTCAGGTTTCCTTCAGCCATTATCCCATCAAGATTCTTACATACCTCGATTGAAGTAGGTCCATTCCCCCAGATTACCTTCCCCTTTCTATGAAAGATTTCAAAAATTTCGCTATTGATTTTTTCCAGAGCAAAAGCGAGCATATAAGCAGGTCTACCATTGATACTGGTATAACCATCGTGGTGGGAAAAATCGTAGTGATAATAATCCATTCGGTCGTAAAAGATTCCATCAATGGTTGGATAATGCTGCAAGACCTGCTTTGCCTGTTCAGTGATATATTTTCCCCATTTGTTATTTGGATCTGGATTCATTAGATTACAGAATTTCCATGCCGGTAGTGGCTGACCCTTTTGATCCCGTGCAATTTCGCCAGAAAAGTATTTTGTAGCATACTGATGCCAAGCCTCAAAAGGTTGAAAGTATAAATATACTTGTATGTCATATCTGTGCCATAATGCAATCAATTCATTTATTTTTCGCAAGCTGGTGCGAACCCTACCCCCACCGCTCTGCCATTGGTGCAGGCTCACCTCATCGGAGTCAAAAATCAGCCCCCAATCCCCATAGGGAGGAACGTATAACCCATAGAAAGGAAAGTAACAGTGAAATTCGACCCATTTGACATTTTGCCTTTTTACCAATTTTATTCTATCTTCATCATCAAAGACACTTGTTTGATAGAACCAGCCTTCGTCAAATCCATCCCGCAAGACCACGGGCTGGAAATATTCTGGGTATTTCTCCAGCAGAAATTTTAAGGCTGGGCGAAAATCAGCCTCATGAACCAGGAGATAGAGGGTGAAAGTAAGTGAACGATCCGTGGTGCAGGTGAGATTGTCAAAATTGATAATGATGCTCTCTTGCGTAAGGTTTATGGACAATGCGGGTTTCGGCGTTTTTATATCTACGATAATACTGAGACCAATGTTCTCAATTGAGTTGTAAAGGGTGATAACAGGAAGATAAAAATCCCGACGATAAAATTGGATTTTATGGAAATCACTTACCGGAACAGGTATCCCAATTTCGTAATCGAACAGATGGTCCATACTATTTACCAGCGGAAGATCAAAACTGAGGCTCAGTCGTTTCGATACAGCGGAGCGCGGGGTGATTGTAACTTGCCAAGTAAATGCAGATGAGTCCAGAAGGTACTTATTCCTTATGGTAAAATCTTCCCAAGTGTTTTCACCGTAAAGAACTTGATACTGGGTTTTTACTTCTTTCCCAGACCAGTTTTGAACCAAACTCTCAATTTTTTTGCCGCAGACCAATAATTCCAAAGAACGAGTATTCAATTTTTTCTCATTGAGAAAAAAAGCGGTTATTTTTCCTTGATCCTTAGAAACAAAAAGTGCAAGCGGATGATTTGCTAAATGCCAGGTTTTTTCATCCCCGATGAATAGAATAAAAAGTAGAGTAAAATAAGGCATTAAAGAAAATAGAACCTTTCAGGCATATTTTCGCGAGATTATCTCCACAGTGGCAATCATCGCTGCCCAGATAAAGATATATTCATAGGTGGTGAGCGCACAATTTGAAAGGCCAATTATCATCAAACCGATGAGATTTAAAAATGCGCTTAACGCCCAGATCTTCTCCAGCGCCACAGGACTTTTGAATAAAATGAACAGGCATTTCTTGATGAATAGCAGTTGGATTAAGAACCAGATAATGACTCCAACGATGCCCATTTTCCACAGAATATAAAAATATGCATGGTCTGGTGCCAGCAGGACAAAATGCCGATCCATGGAAACGATTGAGGCGCCAAAGCCCCGGCCGAAAAGTAGATGTCCTGTAAGGTCTTCAAAGACCAGTCCAATTTCACGCCATCTTATCCGCCAAGATAGGTCATAGGTAAACAACTCCGGGTTCAAAAATACCAAAAGGCGTGCAAGGGTTGTCAAGAACAATTTTTGTTTAAAATAGATATCCAGAACCACATTAAAGACGATAAAGATAAAGACGATTATCAGAGCGATTAATAATATTTTTTTGATATTTCTGATCAGCCAATTGCGGCGCACATAGAGAAATAACAAGAATAGCACAAAAAGGGTAAAGATCACGCTGAACCATAAAGAGCGTTGCTGACTGAAGAATATCGCAGTTAATATCACGGGGAAGGCGATGCCAGCAAGAATTTTACGCCCGCGCGGTGCACCAAAAATGAATATTCCGCCAATATAAGGTAGGGCAAACTGTGCCAGATGGATATTTTTCCCCACGATGCGGGTCAGAAATAATCCACCTAACGGTGCCAAACGGGTGTAGCCATAGATGTATTCAAAAGAGAGCAAAAAAGTAAATACCAAGATTATGTCATAAAATTTTGCTATCTGCTTGCGCAGGGGGGAATATTGAAAAATAAAATAACTTACATACCAGAGCTGAGCCATTAAGTCCCATATGCAATAGGATAATCTGAATCCATACAACACTCCCCGGACAAAAGAAATTCCCACCAGAGTTAAATAAAAAAGTATTAAATAATCAAGTGCCCTAAATTCAGTTTTTTCGGGAGCCCGGAGAAGATAAATAAGCCAGTAAATAAGTAAAAGTGCAAAAAGGGGAATGGAAAATTTCAGCGAGTAATAAATTGGAAATCCCGGGAAATAAGATAAATAAATATATTCAACCGCCAATGCAATATAGCCACATAGCAGATAAAACATCCTGTCCACGGAAAGAAAAGTGTAAAAGAATAATCCTGAGATACTCAGGATGACAAGAATCATAAGCGGGCCATGGTAGGCAAATAGGATTATGAAAGTTATCTGTATTAAAATTAAAATTGCAAATAAGAAGATGTTTAAAGGCGAGGAGATGATTTGCCTAAAACCTATATTGGGGAGGGCTTCAATATGGTAGGAGTGCATATTACTACTCTAATTACTTTCGGCTTTTGCCCGATAAAATTTTTTTAGTCTTTAAAAGATCCCCTTTAATGGTATCAATGAAATTGATCAGCGCGGCATGTTTTCCGGGCTGCGTTTGCACTTCTTGCCAGTATTCCAAAAGAAAGATTATCGGGATACTGAAAAGGAAACTTAAAAGCAAGGCACCGATTACGATATAAGTCCTTCGGGGAAAACTTTTTTTCTCGGGTGGCGCGGCATGATCTAATACCTGCACCGTTGGGGTATCTTTTGCTTCCATCATTTTTGCCTGTTCATACTGTTGCATAAGAAGTTCATATATCGCTTCCTGCACCTTGAGGTCTCGTACCAGTCGGGCATATTCCAGGGTGATTTCTGGAAGATTGGCAAGCGGTACCGCAAATCCTGCACCAAACCCTTCGCTCACTTCTCCTTTCCCACCGAATTCAATCTTTGCTAGTTGCTTTTTTAACTCCCGCAATTCCCGTTCGATATTCGCCAGATAGGGATTTTCCAACCCGCTGGCATAGGCGATCGCCCCTTTTTGTACTTCCCGGAGAATGATTTCGCTTTTCAGTTTGACGATCGTCTCGATCACATTTTCAATCTCGGTATTTAAATCCACCGTCCGATGTTTCTCCTGAAACTTCCGCAAGGCCTCTTCGGCTTTCGCTAAAGTGTCTTCAACCGCTTTTAAGCGCTGCTCAATAAAAATGCGATATTTCTTGCCGGTGGTCATGGTATTTTCTTTATTGAATTTATCGAGTTCTTCAATGAAGGCATTGGCGATATCGGCCGCAAGAAATTTATTTTTATATGTAATACTTACCGAAATGATACCCTCAGTTGATACTTTAATACTGGTAATTTTATCAAGGGCTTTGTATGTATCATGCATCGTTTTCTGTTTAAATTCTTTTTTGAGATTAAAACGTTCAATGATACGCCCGCGGACGGTGCTGCTTTTCATTATTGCCACAAAGAGGTCCGACTGGGTCGTCCCACCGGCCAGAATTCCCAATCGGGAAAGTCCAGATGTCCCTACTTGATATGCTAATGAGGGCATTAAACCGAACATTATATCCTGATTGGGATTGGGCGGGAGGATGCTGGCGGTGGCGGTGTATTTATTGGGGATTAGCAGACTAATTATTGCTGCGAGCAGTGTTACTATTACTACATTTCTAATTATAAACTTCCGCCATTTGGTGAGGTATTGAATTAATTCCGCAAAGGATAGACGCTTATTGGACATAATTCAAAGTATAGTCAAAAAGCCTAAAAAGTCAATGGCGGGTACCACTGAGTCCTCTTCATATTTGAAGGAACGATAAAACCCATGGACAAGATTTGTAAGGGTAATCAATGATTTAGCGCTGGATACTTTTGTAGGGCAAGGCTTTAGCCTTGCATAAATAAAAAATGCCAACCTGAAGTCGTCGGGTGGTAACTGGTAAAATGGTAGGCGCAGGCTTTAGCCTGCGGATAAATGTTTTTAAATCTTGGGGTATTCGCACCCTGAAGAGTGCGGCTACCGCTAATAATTTAGCACATAAAAATGATTTGACAAAAAGTTGAGAGGACTCAGCAGGTACCACCCGGGGCAGAATTCGCTACGGCTCTATTTAAATGGGCGATCAACCGTTCCCCGGCATGCCGCAAAGTCCAGGAACTGTGGACCCATGCCCGTCCCCTTTTTCCCAATTGAGATTGTCGCTTTTGATCACCTAATAATTCACGGATCGCTTCGGCAAAATGTATTTCATCCCGTTCAGTCAAGATCCCGGTCTCGTTATGAATGACACTTTCCCGTACTCCTCCTTCTTTCACAGCTACCACTGGCGTTGCACAAGCCATCGCCTCCAGCGGCACCAGACCGAAGGGCTCAAGATACGGCGCATAGACAATCATCTTTGTTTGATTGTAAAGTTCCAGGAGTTCGTGATCACTGATATTTTGCTTCACTACTAACTCTACTTCATGTGCCTGGGCAAGCGTATAAAGAAATGATTTCCAGGCCGGATCAACATTGTTGGCAACGATCAAAAATTTCGGTCGAATCCGCGGGTCGATTAGACCGAGGGCGCGGATTATGAAATCATATCCTTTATGGAAAGCACACTCGCCCACCGAGAGGACAAAATGGTTTTTGGGGAGGTCGAGGGGTTTAAAAAACTCGGTATCAACCCCCAGATAGCAGACATAAGAATTTATTCCGTAGACCCGCATAATATTTTCGTGGGAGAAAAAGGAATTGGTGAGTAAATACCGGGCATGGGAGGCATTTTCGATATCGATCTTTTCTAACCGATTTCCAGCATAGGCCTGCCAACATTTTCTGAGTTTCTCAAACAATCCCTGGTTCGTAATTTTAAATAAATTCTTTCTTAAAATCTCCATCTCACTTTTTCGGGATGGTTGGGCACAATAATAGACTGATGGTTTGTTGACAAACTTAAGAAGAAAAGGCGAATTGGTGAAGCGGTCCTGATCCACATAGATTACTTCATAATCGTCCTGCTCAATAGCCTGGGCAATTTTTTTCTGGGCATCTTCAATATCTGCAAGGGAAAACTTCAGCGGTGGGAGATAACAACAAAAGGATTTAAACATCCCGGCGGGCGACCGTTTTACGGGAAATATTCTCAATTTATTCACATAATCTTTTAAAGGCAAAAAATCTTCGTTGGCAGTCTCGGGAAGAAAAAGATCCATTGAGTAGTTTTTTATCTTCAAATATTTAACAAATCCGTAAAGTGCCCTTTTCGATCCTCCGGATGGTAGATTATGAAAGATGGCTATTCGCATCTTGATTTAAAAATAAAATGCAATGTGGAAAGCACCGTCTTCTTTTCATGGCTGTTGAGAAGCCAGCGCCAGGTTAAAAAGAGAGAACTGAATAATAAGAAGAGGGAAATGAGAATTTTAAATGTGAAAATATCCCAAAAAAGTGCTAACCCAAAAAAGACCACACCCATTCCCAGCGTGAGAGCCAGAGTTTTAAGTAAATCGTTCTCGGCATACATTTGGATAGAAAATCCAATTTTTTTTGATGAAAAGTAAAAAAGTAAAAGTGTTTCAATTGTGGAACGGATAGCAAAATTTAACGCGGCACCGTTTATTCCCAACCATTTTACAAAAAAATAGACCATCAAAAAATTTGGGATGAGTTCGCAGAAATAGATCTTGGTCACAATATCAGGTCGGCCAATGCCCTGGAGGAGACTTCCCGGAACTGGCGCGAGGATGGCAAATGAAGAGGCTAACAAGAGAATACGTAAAACATTATTGCTTTTCGCAACAAATTGGGTACCGAGCCATAATTGTAAAACATTATCGCTCAGGATCAGAAAAATAAAAAGCACGGGCCCAGAAACGATAATAAGATATTTGAGTGCCTGGAGATACAGATTTTTTAACTCATTTTTGTCGCCTTGCACGGCAATTTCACTGAAGGCCGGAAAGAGCGTCATTATCAAACTTGTGGGGATTATCCACAACCGCTCGACAATATCAAAGGGAGCCGTATAATAGGTGACGGCGCCGATGGCAATAATTGAACCGATGATGAAGCGGTCGAAATACCTGATTATTGGTCCGACGAGATTGCCCAGGGTTATCCAACCACCGAATAAAAATAATTTCGGCAAGATGCGATAATCAACCCTGATCTTTTTAATTTGGGGAAAAATCGAGAAATTAAATAGAAAGAACAATAGCAAGATGACAATGCGAGAGATAGTGAGGAGGAGGACAATCCCCGGGAGATCAAAATTTAGTAAGCAGCCGAATAAAGGAAGAAGGAAATGAAAAATTCCGGAGAGCACTACTCCGATATTCACCAGGTCAAAGCGTTGGGCAGCTTCCAGGGTTCCTCGAATGGGTGAGGAAGCGATCAACAAAGGAAGGGAGATAGAGATGATATTAAAGGCAGCACGGGTTTCGTGTATTAAATGAGGGGGAATGTTCAGGATCCGTTCGGTAAAAAAAGGAATGAGGGCCAGCATGACACCGCTGAGGCTGATGCCAATTAATAATTGGATGCTCACCGAGGTCCAAACTAAACTGGGTATTAGCGTTAATTCATTCCTGCCCAGGGCCTCAGCCGTGTATTTAGTCGTGGCCCTGCCTAAACCGAAGTCAAAAAACATGAGGTAAGCCAACACCACCCAAATCAGCGACAACACACCAAAGCGATCGGATCCCAGATATCTTATGATATAAGGAAGCACAACGATGCCGATGATCAGCGGTAAGGTATGGCCTACGATGTTCAAAATCGCATTACGGGCAATAAGATTTTTCCGCGTCATATTTTAAATTATACATAAATCTTTTGTTCTTGCAAGGTTCGTTAGAGCTGAGTACTCCTCACTTTTTCCTCCCCCTTTGATGGGGGAGGATTAAGGTGGGGGTGATAAAAATGGATTTGTCTCTTGATTCTTTTTCAATTTGTTTTAAAATCATGGCGGAGGCCATGATGAA
>JBDRWD010000061.1 GCA_039802205.1 candidate division WOR-3 bacterium | reverse complement strand
GGATAAAAAAGAAAAAGAAATAAAAGAGAAAGAAATTGAAGAAAAACGCGGGACATTTAAACTTGGCGACCTTTATAAGATGCATACTTACAGAGAGGCAATTTTAAGGAAAGAAGATAAGAAAAAACCCCTATGGGTGATTGCCCTATATCCCGGCACCAAAGTAGCACTCTATTCAGAATCATTAACAAGCATAGAATTGGATGTGAAGGATGTCAAAAATGATAAAATTATAGAAAAAGATTTTTTCAGTTCAGGCGGTGTGGGTGCATTACCTTTTACTCCGTCACTTCTGGATGACGAAAAATATAAATCCTGGCTCAATAATTTATTTGATTTACTATTGGAGGTAGAAAATGTGTAGGCTTTTTGGGCTGATTGCAAATAAAGAGGTGGATATAAGATTTTCTATGCTGGAGGCGAGGAATAAATTTAAAGAACAGGGCAGGACAAATTACCACGGATGGGGGATTGGCTGGTATGAAAAAGGAAGGGCTAAAATAGAAAAATATGGCGAGAGTGCCTTTGAATCAGAGAGATTTGACGCCTTAGTAAAGGAATTGGTGTCAAGGATTTTTATTGCCCATGTGCGGCTTGCCTCAAGTGGAAGTAGGGCTGATAAGAACGCCCATCCATTTTTATATAAGAATTGGCTCTTTGCCCATAATGGCACTATAAACTGCGATAAGATGCTACGGAAGTTATTGATAGAACCTTATAGCAAAAACTTCACAAGCGAACCGATTGACTCGGAAATCTATTTCCGATTTATCATTCAAAATATAGAAAAAGAAGGGGATATAATACAGGGTATAAAAAATGCAGTTAAGATTGTAGTTCCCGGTGCCTCTGGGGCAAATTTTATTCTTTCTGATGGCGAAAGTATTTACGGATTCAAGTATGGAAAAGAATTGTACTTTCTATCCCGCGACTCTAATTCTTTATCTTCCACTTCAAAAGAGACCGGTGCCTTGATAGAATCTAAAAGACTATCGGATGAAAAGGCGGTCATCATCGCTTCAGAAAAACTTACCGATGAAAGATGGCAGGAAGTGAAGGAGGGAGAATTGATCATTGTGAATTCTGAACTTGAGATAAGAAGAGAAGTATTATTATAACCGGGAGGGAGAATGGCAAATTATGATAAGTGGCTGCAAGATGTAGTGGAGGCGGCGGAAGAGGTATTGAGAAACCTGCCGCCTATTGAATTGGACGAAAAGGTATATGAAGAGGCTTTATGCCATGAGATGCGTATTCGAGGGATTCCGTATGAACGACAGAGGAATTTTGAACTACTTTATAAGGGATACAAAATTGGGACAGGGAGAGTCGATTTTATAATCAATCCCTACTGGGCAACTAAAAAAGAGGAGAATGTTTTAGAAATTAAAAGTGTAAAGAAAATAGAAAAAAAGCATATCAAGCAGGCGAAGGTATATATGAATTCGCTTGGGATAAATAAAGGTGCAGTTATGGGTATTCACTACAAGGTTGGTGTGCAGGTAGAACCATTAGAGTTGTCAACAGTAAAAGGGGAGAGGCTGGTTCAGGAATTTATCCGATACTAAGTTGTATTGTCAACACACCGATACTAAAATTAGTATAGAAAAGATTGTAAATTCTTTTTATTAGACGATGAGAGGGCAAATTACCCTCTCATCGTCTTTAGCCTTTTAACGTCCTTTGTGGCTCTCTATAATTTGAGAATATCGTTTATATTATTTATAAGTTCCTTAATCTCTTCGAGCGTTAAATCCCCCATATGGGCAATGCGGAATGTTTTTTCCTTTAGGTCGCCATAACCATTGGAAATCTGAAACCCTCGTTTCCCCAATTCGCTATTAAGATCCGCAACAGAGATTTTTCGGACATTGTCTACGCAAGTAAGTGTAACCGATTCGTAACCAGGTTCGGGGAATAACGCGAAGTATTTTTTTGCCCATTCACGAACATAATTTGCCATCTCTAAATGCCGTTTGTAGCGATTTTCCATACCTTCTGCCAGGATTTTATCCATCTGTTTATCCATTGCATACATTAAGGTGACTGCGGGAGTGGTGGGCGTCTGACGGTCTTTTTCATATCTCTTTAACATCGCATCAAAATCAAAATAATAACCGCGGTCCGGAATAGTTCGAGTGCGTTCTAATGCTCGTTGAGAAACAGTACAGACTGCAAGACCAGGAGGGAGGGCAAAGCATTTCTGACTGCTGGTCAAACAAACATCTATGCCAAGTTTATCAATCTCAATCTTATCACCCATCAATGAACTCACGGTATCAACAAGGAAAAAGGTATCAGGATATTTTTTCATCACTTCGGCAATCTCTTCAATTGGTGCACGCACACCTGTTGATGATTCATTATGGACCAATGTAACTGCATCGTATTTTTTCTTTTTTAGTTTGTCTTCGATCATTTCCGGTTTGATTGCCTTACCCCAATCAACGCGGATCTCATCCGCATTTTTACCGCATGCCTTGGCAATCTTAAACCATCTATCACTAAAGGCTCCATTGACACAACAAAGGACATCTTTATAAACGCAATTTCGTATTGCACCTTCCATAATACCTGTTCCCGAAGAAGTAAAAACAATCACATGGTTCTGGGTATTCAGTGCTTTTTTAATCTTATTTACAATCCCTTCATAGAGCGTGCTGAATTCCTTGGACCGATGGCCTATCATTGGTCTTGCTTGAGCTTGTAAGATATCTTCCCGGACTTCAGTTGGTCCAGGAATGAAGAGTTTTTTGTGCATTTTTGACCTCCCTTTAATATTGGCTCTCCAACTTTAGAGACTTTTTATAATTTTCACCCATACTTCCCTTGTTCTGGGTCCATCAAATTCGCAGAAAAAAATTCCCTGCCAAGTGCCGAAGGCAAGTTTACCATCTTCAATGAATAATGTCCGTGATGAACCGACTATCGCTGCCTTTATGTGGGCATCAGCATTACCCTCAGTATGAGAATAATTTCCGCGATAGGGAATGAGTTTTTCAAGCGCATTTGTTATATCTTCCTGGACTGATGGATCATAATTTTCATTTATAGCTATTGCTGCAGTTGTATGCGGACAGAAAATATGGATTACCCCATCTTTAATTTTATTCTTCTCAATAATCTTTTTAACCTCGTTGGTTATATCAACAAGTTCATTTCTATTTTTTGTTGAGATCTTGATTTTTTCAATCACATCTCTATTATAACAATTTTAACAAAAAAGTCAATATTAGCCATCTAAATTAGCGCTATATTTTCCCAGAAAATCAAATCATTTATGTCTGATAATATATATTATGTAAACTTAAGAATGTAAATTTTAGAATATAATATTTTCAGTGCTCTCCCCCGTAAGTCTTATGTTGTTGGATTTACATATTAACTGGTTTAAGGTTTTAAAAGAAAATTGCTCTGATTTAGACGATTATCTTATTTAAGTTTTGACCAACTTTGTATTGTTTATGATTGATTTTTTTATTTTAATATGTATAATTTTAAATGCTGGGGACAATAACAAATACTATTCTCGTGATTATAGGCAGCACTATCGGCTTGTTCGTAAAAAAAGGTATACCTGAAAACATTAAGAATATAATTTTAACAGGACTCGGCATTTTTACATGCGCCTTAGGACTAAAAATGGGGATTCAGATGGAAAAGCCTATCGCAATTATTATCAGCCTTGTATCAGGCGGTATTATAGGAGAACTTATAGATATTGAAGCTTTTATTGAACAAATTGGAGAAAAGATTAAGAAAATAAAAACTTTTTCAGAATCGAAAAATTTTGCTCAAGGTTTTGTAACTGCGAGTATTTTGTTTTCAGTAGGTCCGATGACAATCCTTGGTTGTATCCAGGATGGTCTTTCGCATAAACCAGAATTATTGATTACCAAATCAATTATGGATTGCATATCCGCGATTATCCTTACATCTACTTTGGGCATTGGTGTTTTGTTCTCTGCGGTCGTTGTTTTACTATTTCAAGGTTCAATAACTATTCTTGCTTCCCAGCTTAATTTTCTTGGCACACCATACTTTTTGAATGATTTTACAGGAATCGGGGGTATCCTCGTATTTGCCATTGGGATAAGGCTCCTTGGGTTGAAAGATATTAAAGTAGGGAATTTCCTGCCAGCCCTGGTGATAATTATTTTATTTAAATTATTTATTAAAATTTAAAGCCTTCTCCCCTTTCTCTTAGAATTTTTACATATTTTTTGAAAAAAATTTCAGGTTGTTGTTTTAGATTAAAATTTAGTTTTCAAAATCCATTTTTCTGAAGGAATTGGTTTAACAGTTAATGATTTTAAAACTATTCCCATATAAGTTTCCACCTCAGGGATAAATACCCATTCGCTCGCAGTATTTTTATTATATATTATTTTATAAAGAACTTGGAATCGGTTTGTGTCAGTTAATTGCGGATACCAGCGCGGGAATATTGCAAGATAATCGGGTTTATTTTCCATAACATAAACATAAGCACCCAATTTATTATCACCATATTTTTTAAAGTAAGCAATTATTTTTGGCTCAACAAGCCCACAGAGGTCAATTATCCTTCTATCAGAAAAATATTTAATTGCACCAATATCGTTTACCGCAACTATTGCATCGGGTGGAATATTTTCCTTAATCCATTTGCCGGTCTTTACCTGTATTTCATTTATGCTTTTAACATTTGAGGCAGAAAATTTAATCATAAAGACCTGGGCAAAAATAGTGTTATACAAAGCGATAGCAACTATTACAAAGATAATTATTTTTATTGCGGTCTTTGATAACCTTTTTATTGTTTGAAAAAGCCAGTAAAAACCCCATACCGCAATTAATGCCCCAATGGCAACCTGGTTGGCAATATACCGACCCCCGTGAAAATCAGCACTGATAAATGGCGATATGAGACCAATCAGTGGCGCATAGAAAAAAGCAACTAATACAGGCATTAAACTCAATGATTGGTCGTTCGGACTTTTGAATTTTCTGTAAATAATAATAAAAGCACCCATAAACAAACCATACACAAAGAGAGGATTTGCTTTGAAAAGATGCGCAATACTCTGGCCAAAATAGGCAGGTGCCATTTTTAAAAAAAGCCATTTAAGATGCAAAAGGTTCATTGTCGAAAGTGCTACAAATATGCTATTCTGTTGTGCCTTTGCTCTGAATGTATTTGGAAAGATTGAACCTGAAAGCGAGTAATTAAAAATAAAATAAGGCAATAAAGTAGCAACAAATAAGCATGTTGCAATGATTAAAAATGATAACCTTCGTTTTGTTATCCAACGCGGAATATTATCAAGGAAATAAAAAATCAATAATAAAGCACATTCCGGCCTCGCATATACCGCCAATCCAATAAGCACTGGGATTAAATACATTAATTTTGTTTTTCTCTGAAGACACATTTCGTAATTTAAATAGATTACTACTATAGTGAGCAATACATAGAGTGGGATCTCCAGTCCGGATACTGCACCCCAGTTTAGGTGTGTCGTAGTGCCTGCAGCGAGCGCTGAAAAAAATGCTGCATTATTATTACTTGTAATTCGGAATGATAAGAAATAGATAAAGATCAAGGTAATTATAAAGAGTAAAACTCCTAAAATTTTTACCATTAAAATACGCAAGGTTATGTTCTTTGTAATCCAGTGTATCGGAACGAGTAAAATCGTCCAGAGCGGGGCTGTTGAACCTGCTACTGGCTCTTTAGCATTATAACTGAATCCATAGCCTTCTGCTACATTTTTTGCAAACTGCATATGTATCCAAGGGTCATCAATAGGAAAGCCGAGGCCAGCATATTTTCCCTCAAAAACAATATATATAATTTGCAAAAATATTACAATTGCTATTACGATCGAAATTCTTAGAATGCCACTTTGGGTTATTTTTTGTCGGCCATCAAAGGGCATGCTCAAAATTTCTTGTTTTGACCAGGACGCTGTCTTTTCATTTATTTTTATATATCATATTTCTTTTCTGTTTTATCCTCTCAAATGTTGCTATGTGGTCAAGTTCTTTGCCTTTTTCAATGGTAAACTTTGTAAAATGCCAGAAACTGGCGCCAGAAATAAGTAATATCGGAATTGTAACTGCTTTCTCATCCCAGTCTGTCTTCGGGGCTAAATCAAACCAGGGCTTAGTTAATAAAAGTATTTCAGCGAGTATCAAAGAACCACCAATAACGATGCCAAGCATACCAAAGCCAACAGTATATTGCCCACGGAATTCTCTATCGACTTCATTCTTTGTTATAGGAATGCCATTGTCATCGAATGCAACAATATCGTTTAAGGTATTGAATAAAACATTCTTTTCCCAATCCTTCCAATAAAGCGTTTTACTTGCGATTGCGCCACCCGCAATACCGATTCCCATGCCAGTATAATATTTTGTGTGATTTATAGAGTATGAGTAGTATTCGTATGGGATCATACAGCTGTATTCCTGCCATCCACAAGGGATATATCCTATTTCCTTATAAATACTCCGACCCACGAGTGCGCCGATATATGCACCAGTTGCTCCGGTGCCAGTCATACAGCATACGCTATTAAAGAGCACATTTGACAAAGCAGTCTTTTTAGCGCGCGCAAGGTTCCTTGGCGAGATGATAGGCCAGTCAATTTCATAATTTTTTAGGAATTCTTTTCTAAAATTCAAATCGCCATTAATTCTTTGAAAATTTTTTTGATAAAATTTTAAACCGTCAAAAACTTCCTTGCTGATATATATAGTAGAATCAATCGTGTCACCTTTTACGATGTAAGAAAACACAACTTGGATCGAATCATCAACGGTATAAAATTTCGCATAAACAAAACTATCTACATCAGTAAATAATCGATAAAATTCTGCCTCTCCCCTATTTATTGCATAAATAGTGTCTTGCAGTTGAATCAGGACTAAAAGAAATAATGAAATCAATGTTATCATTAAAAAAATTATATAAAAATATTGCAGAGTGTCAATGTACAAATGTTCTAACTTATCATTAATCCCATCTTTCCCCCTTCTCTTAATTACCACCAATTACCAATTTTTTTCTCGCATTTTAATTACAAATTTTTCCAGTATATTGCATATTCCATCAATAAAGTCGTCTTTTATCCAGTAAATCTTCTCCTTGCCTTTCGTCTCATACCGCACAATATCAATATTCCTTAAAGTTCTTAAAGTAACAGAAGCGAGCGCTTCTGAAATACCCATTTCTTTAGCAATCTCACCTGGTGTCATTTTTCTACCCAATAACAATTTCACAATCTGATAAGCTGTCGGATTTCCCAAAACCCTGCAGACCCTTGACGCCCTATACTCAGTCTCCGGCATCTTCTTTCTCATACTACATTATACACAATACTATAAATCAGTCAATCCTTTAAATAATTAAACAATTAAACAATTGTTTAATTGTTCAATTGATTAAGTATTGAATTGTCAGGGATATCAATGGATTAATTTTAATCCATCTAATATACGCGATATTTTACTCTGTCTGATATTTCTCCGTTGGTAGTTATTCCAGTCGCTTCAAGTTCGTAAAGTCCTGGTTTGGGTTGCCAAAGGAATGTGACTTCCCTTTCACTTTTTTCGCATAAAATATTACCATTCAATTTCAAGATAACCTTTTTAATGCTCGTATCTCCATAAACTTTTATTGAAATTGCTTGATTCCTGTACGGAATTTGGGGGTCAAGTTTGAATATATCACCATCATTCGGATGGATGATTTTTAATACTTTATTTTCTGATCGGATTGCGGTTTTAAGCATAATAAATTCTTTTTTATTGGCACAAAAATCACAGCTGTCTTTTGGCTCGGTTCCTGCAATAAATATCTCTTCTATCAACGGACATTCTTTTTTTGGAATCAAACCAGTTCTTGCACAGACTTTTAATGAAATAACAGATTTTGGTCTTTCAAATTCTTTTGGATATTCATTCCGGTGCAATTCAATCATAATATCTCTGAATAATGGTGCCGCACCTGAAATACCTGATACACCATTCATTGGTGAGCCATCAAAATTTCCAACCCAGACACCAACCGTATATTTATCAGTAAAACCTACACACCAGTTATCTTTGAAATTCTTTGTTGTTCCTGTTTTAACTGCACAGGGAAATGGTAAATTCAAGGGCGAATCATCACCAAATGCTTTAATGCGGCTTGAATTATCTGATAAAACATCGGTTATAATGAAAGCGGCTTCTTCGGAAAAAACCCTCTCCCCCATTTGGGTTTTCATTTGACCTTTTATGAATTGATATTGGCGCCAAATGCCGCGGTTAGCAATAGCTCGATAAGCGTTGGTTAGTTCGAGGAGTCTTACCTCGGCTGAACCCAGGGAAAGCGAAAGTCCATAGAATTCAGGTTGTTTAAAAATAGTCGTAAAATGAAGTTTGGAGAGAAAACTATAGAAATTTGTTACCCCTAACCTATTGAGGATATATACGGCAGGAATATTAAAAGATGAACCAAGCGCTTCCCGAGCCCGAACATATCTATGGTATTTATTACCAAAATTTCGTGGTGCAAAGACAGTGCCATCGGAAAGTTTGAACTCGGTTATGGTATCATTCATTAAATAACTCATTGGTAAGCCTTGGGTTAATGCCAGAAGGTAAAGAAACGGTTTTAGAGCCGAACCTGGTTGTCTTAAAGCCACACACCCATTTACCTGTCCGTCCTTTTCAGCAAAGTAATCCTTGGATCCTACCATACTTAAAATTTCTCCGGTCCGAGTATCCAAAACTACCACTGCCCCTTGATTTACATTATATTTTCTTAATGCAGAAATTGAAGTAAATAATAGTTTTTCGATATATTCCTGCAACTTTATATCAAGTGTTGAAGTAATAATTGAATATGTATTCTCTGTTAAGTTGTTCAATAAAAAATCCACAAAGTGTGGTGCCCGAAAAATTATTCTATTTCGGTTTATGCTAATTGGTTCGTTCAACGCACATAGAAAATCGGTAGAATCAATCAAATTGAAAATCAACATTTTTCTCAGTATTTTATTCTTCTCCTCAATTAGCAAATTAATTTTTTTTGGCGAGCTCCAGATAGTTGGAGTCTGGGGAAGCAATGCGAGAAAACAGGCTTCATTAAGTGATAAATCACGTGCTGACTTGTTGAAATAAAATTGCGCGGCTGCTTCAACCCCATAGGTTTGGTAACCGTATGGAGCACGATTAAGATATATCTCAAGAATTTCATCCTTTCGTAAATAGAGTTCAAGTTTTAAGGCATAAAGTATTTCTATTATCTTGTTGGTTATTGTTCGGCGTTTATTGTTCAATACCATCTTAGCAACTTGCATCGTGATTGTCGAACCTCCTGAACAAATTTTTTTCTTTTTTATATTTTCAATGAGCGCCCGCACCAGTGCGCTGAGATCGATTCCGTTGTGCATTAAAAATCTTTTATCTTCTTTAATTATAGTCGCTTTAGTCAAGTATGGAGAGATTTCTTTTAGATCTTTCCAAATACTTGTTTTATAATCGCGGGAAAGAACATTTCTTAACAGGGCTCCATTACGGTCGGTTATCACTATTGAGTTTGTCCTCACATATATCATATTTCTATCAGGTGGGATTAAAATAAATACTGTAATGGAGAGAAAAAGGAATCCCAGACTGTAACTTACCAATTTACTCATCAATTAATTTTAATCTATTTCGCTAAAAAATTCAATAAGCAATTTAAAGGTCTTTTTTGTTATTGCTTATTCTATCTTTCTTCCCTTATTGAACCAACAAGTTCCTCAATAAGGTCGTAAATAGTGATGATGCCCACCGCATTTTTTTGCGCGTCTTGGACCACAGCAAGATGCTCATTTTTTTCCTTCATTTTTAAAAAAACCTGCATACATTTATCGTTTTCGTTAACAAAAAAAGGAGATTTTATTTCGAGCTGTTCGGTGAAAAAGTAATCTTTGGTGTTGATAATACCAATGATTTCACCAGTTACCGGGTCCAGCACCGGGATAACACGAAAAATCCGACTTGATTCCATACAGAATTTTTTAAAATCTTCGTCTTTTTTACAGACAAACGCGATATTTATAGGCCGCATAATCTCAAAAACTTTGCGATGGGTAAAGTCAAACAAGCGTGCGGTAAGTAAACTGGTGTCCTTTTCATATTCGCTTACGGCGAAGACGATATCCCGGCGGCGAATCAACTCTGTAGGAGTGGGGATTTTAAAAATTGTTGCCAGGCTTTCGCTAACCCGAGCAAGCAAAAAAATTATCGGCGATAGCAAAACCCCAAAAAAGGCAATCACCCGTGCCGTGAGTGCCAGTGTTTGCTCCGGATAATTCAAGGCAATAGATTTAGGAATCAGTTGCCCAAAGATTAATGAAAAAAAGGATAAAAGTATTGTTGATAAAACCACATAATTTTCCCCGAAATTCTTAAGGAAATACAGAGCAAATAAATTGGAAGCAATAACGATTAAAAAATCTTCGCAAACAAGGATCGTAGAAAAAAATTCAGCTGTTTTTCTCAGAAAATCGCTAACCAATATCGCCCAGTACTTCTTCTCTCTGGCATAGGTAAAGAGTTTTGTCTTATCCACACATAAAAATGCGGTCTCAGTTGCAGTAAATATACCTATCGATAGCACCAAAGCTAATGCGCTAAATACCAGAATCATATTTCGGGAAGAGTGCCGAATAGATATTTAAGAATGTCATTTAGTGTCACAATACCAACAAATTTTCCATTTTCATCATTGATAACCGCAAAATGAATACCCTTCTTTCTGAAGTCAATCAATAGTTCATCAATCGGTTCTGTCTTGGGAATAACAAAAGGACTACGCATGCAGAGAGTCACTTTTTCTTGACCCGTAAATTCTTTCAAAATTAGATCCTTGGCGTATAAAACCCCTATCACCTCGTTAGGTTCGCTACTTTTATATACACAAATCCGTGAATGTCTTGTTTTTTTCATCAGTTCCATTGCCTCGATAACAGATTGCTGCTCTCTTACCCCGATAACCTTATCGGCAGGAATCATAATTTCATGGACCAATGTTTTTCCAAATTTTAATATGCGGTAAGTAAGTTGCACTTCTACCTCTTCAAGAATATTCTGGGCTTTAGCCTCTGTCAGCATTTTCTTGATATCTTCTTCTGAAATATTAAAACCTTTCGGCGTCGGGGTCAAAGTGCGAAGGATATTGCTGAAAAGCGTGGCTAAAGGAAAAGTAAGTTTATTGAGAATCTCAACAATAAAACTTAGCCGCAGTGCCAAGTATTCTGCATTATTAAGAAAAACTGTTTTGGGCGTTATTTCCCCCAGTAAGAGTAGAAGAAAGGTCATAAGGAATATTTCAAAGGGATAGAAGAAGACAGGGGCTAAATTCAGTTTTAAAAGAATGTGAGTTATGATTACGGTTGCTAACGAGGAGGCACCAATATTAACAAGATCATTCATAAAAAGCAAGGTGAAAAGTGTGTTAAATGGTTCATTTTTTAAATGGGAAAGACTGTGTGCCCCCTTGATATTCTCAAAAAGCAAGCTTTTCACACGAAATTTGCTTAAAGAAAATATTGCCGCCTCCATACCAGAGAAAAAAGCACTACAAGCTAACAGAAGGATAATCAATAGATAATGGTGGATCATAGGTTATTTTTTTCCAATGCAAAAAATGCATTAAGATAATCAAGGCATTTCTTTTCCATCAATTCATTATCTTTTTTGGTTTTGTGGTCATAACCTAAAATATGTAGTAAACCATGGGCAAGATAATAGTATAAATCGAATAGTTCTCGGGTTTGCGCCCTTGAGATATACACCTCGCCAAGTTCGCCGAGATTGAAAGAGATCACATTGGTTGTTCGGTTGCGCCCAAAAAACTCTCTGTTTAGACGGCGCAGGTAAGAACCATCAGCGATAATGATATTGATTGAGGTGATAGATTTGTTACCTTCTTTTTTGAAAATATAATTTACTAATTTCCTCAATCTCTTCCTATCGGGTATATGTGTGTGGGTTTGATTATAAATATTTATCTTTAACTTCGGAAGTTTCATATTCAATCCGCGGATGGAATATACCAAGCAGAATGGGTAAAAATGCAGTCTTGATATGCTCTAAATCTACACGACTTATCGGGCACTCATCAAGTTGTCCCTCATTGAACTTTTTATCAAAACTTTCTTTTAGAATCTTTTGTAATTTACTCACCGTGATATTCCTTTCGGCACGAGCCGCTGCTTCCACCGAGTCTGCAAGCATTACTAATGCTGCCTCTCGAGTTTGAGGTTTGGGCCCCGGATAATTAAAGATTTCTTCTTCAACTTTTTCGGTAGAAGAAAGGGCTTTTCGGTAAAAACTTTCAATTCGCGAGGTGCCATGGTGTTCGCAAATTATTGAAAGAATATTTTTAGGAAGTTTCATACTCCGTCCCATTTCATAACCATCCTTAACATGAGAGATTATCACCAAAGCACTCATCTGGGGTTTTAAATTGTCATGAGGGTTTTTCTGACCGATTTGGTTTTCAATGAAATATTCTGGTTTTTTTAGTTTTCCAATATCGTGATAATAAGCACCCACGCGTGCTAGAACTGGATCCGCCCCGATTGCACGGGCTCCTGCTTCCGCCAGATTGCCTACAATAACTGAATGATGATAAGTCCCCGGTGCATTGATTGACATTTCTTTGAAGATCGGCAGATTGAGATTTCCCAGTTCTAATAAGGTGAAATCGGTGGTAAAATCAAAGAGTTGTTCAAAAATTGGTAAAAATACTACTAATATCACCAAAGAACCGAAGCCATTTAAAATACCTATCCCTAAATTGATAACATTGATACCGGAATGGAGAAAATAATTGTCAATAAAGAAGACAGCTAAGCCATTAGCAAGACTCAAGTACAAAGCAGGGCGATATAATAGATAACGACTCTTTAGCGCAGGGATGGAGAAAGCAGCAGCGATGCCACTCACCAGCGGGTAAATAAAAGCGGGCAATGAACCGTATATTACTCCCGGTATTGAACTAAGAACAAGGGATGCAAAAAACCCAGTATAAAAGTTGAAGTAAAATGTGAATAAAGCAACGAAAAAGGCGATGGGTAATCCGTAGATAAGATGCATTTCATAAAGGAATTTGCTTAGCGCGATGTAAATGACCAAGAGAAGTGCTAAAAAGTAAAAATTCTTTCCTGTAAAAAAACTCTGATTTGTAAGTTGATTATAATAAATAAATAGCAGACATAAACCCACCAAGAATATGTTGCGAAATAATAAAGTCTTTATTGTTTCTTTCGTCCCTGCCGTCTTATAGGTTTTCTCAAGGGCAGCAAGTTTTTCCAAAGCAGCACGATCTACTTTTTTATGCTTTTCGACAATCATTTCTCCTTTCAAGACTTCGCCTTTTGTTTTTTTGATGTTCGCGTAAACTTCCTCAATCCTTTTTTCCGTTTCCCCCTCGTTATATATTATATTAGGCTTCACGAAAAATTTCACAAGTTGTTTATATTCATTGGGTGCTCTATAGGCAAGGATACTCTCAGCCTCGGTGACCGAGTAGATTTCATCAAACGAAATCAATGCTTCCTTATCCCCTCTAATAACAATCAAGATTTTATGGGGCAGCGTCTTTTCAGCAATGATACCTTTAGAAAGGTAAAAACTAAGTTCTTTTAAAAGTTTTGTAAGAAGATATTTGTGATTATTGGTTAATAGGTATCGGATTAATTCCCTGGGCATACCGTATTCTTTCTGGAGTAAATAAACAATAGTATCATAGGGATAATTTTTGATTGAATCAATCATTTTCTCTAATCCCCAAAGCGTACTTTCCAAATTTTTGAGAACTTGCGGTTGATATTCGTAAACTGGTGGCAGGCGTTGGGCAATTGCATTTTTTTCCGCAAGTAATTCCTCTTCGCTTTTGGGAATTGTAAAATTATAGGGGGCAATTATGTCTTCAGTTGCTACCTCCCCCTCTTTAAGGTTGTATCGTTTTGTGCCCATTGAAGGTAAAAAGATGATGTTGAAATAGAGAAACAAGCTGGCGTAAAGCAGAGACCTATAGGGTATTCTTATTTTCATAAGCCCTAATTATCTCTTGCACTAACTTATGACGCACCACATCCCGTTCATCAAGATAGATAAATTTAATACCTTCAATATGGGTGAGAAGGCGTTGAATTTCGACCAAACCCGAAAGCACATTAGGGGGCAAATCAATTTGTGTTATATCGCCGGTGACTACAACTTTTGACCGCCAGCCCATTCGGGTTAAAAACATCTTCATCTGCATCCCAGTAGTATTTTGGGCTTCATCAAGAATAATGAATGAATCATTTAAAGTACGTCCCCGCATATAGGCAAGGGGCGCGACCTCTATTACTTTCATATCCAGGTATTTACGAATGCGGTCATAAGGTAAAAAGTCATTCAGAGCATCAAATAAGGGTCGCAGGTATGGGTCTACCTTCTCTTCAATCGCACCCGGAAGATAACCCAACGATTCACCTGCTTCTACGGCGGGTCGAGTGAGGATAATTCTTTCCACTTTTTTTTCCATAAGATAAGCTACAGCCTTTGCTACACCCAAGTAGGTTTTACCGGTGCCTGCCGGACCGATACTAATAACAATGTCGTAATCGTCTATTGCTTTGAGATACATTTCCTGCCCTGGACTCCGGGCTTGCACAGTCCGTTTGGGGGTGATAATTGCATTTGGCTCAGTGTGTGTCGATTCTGGTTTAATCTTTGCGGGTTCGAATGGTTTCGGGTAAGATTTGAGAACCTCCTGGATAAATGCGCGTGCCTTTTTAACTTTCTCGTTAGGTCCCTTTAAATAAATCGTTTCGTTGCGAAATACGACAATAATACCAAATTCCCCTTGTACGTAGCGTAATAATTCATCCTGCATCCCCACTATGTAGGTGGGGTCATAGCCAGTTAACGAAATCGATACTTTCAATCAGGACTTCCTATTGGTGGTTAAGGATTGTCACTAAGGAGAGAAAGCGTTAGCTTCCTCCTCTTCATCATCATTCATGGGGGATAGTAAGAACCTGTTTCGGGTATATTAGATCTTTGTCTTTAATCTTATCCTTGTTTGCCTCATATATTTCCGGCCAGCGTTTGGCATCTGAATATATTGAAAGATATGAGGCAATGAGCCAAAGACAATCTCCAGGTAATACAGTGTAGGAATCAAGGGTGGGTATTAACAAAATCCACCCCGGATAGATCAGGTTGGGGTTTTTGATTTTATCTTTGTTGGCTTCATAAATCAGAGGCCATTTCTTTCCATCCGCATAGACATTTCGCATGCTCGCAATTTTAGAAAGCCAATCACCTTCAACAACTTTGTACCTTCCGTACTGACATTTTTTCCAAGTATCTTTAAGTTCCGCAAGCTTATCCTGAAGTTCGGTTTTCTTTGTTTCCAGAGTATTGATTTCTAATTTAAGATTGGCGATCTCTGACTCCAAGGTTGCAATTTGCGTCTCAATCTCCTGGAGTTGTTGTTTAACCTTTTGTAATTCTGTCTGTGCTTGGGCTTCAGTTAATTTATCCTGACCAAAAACAATATTAACGGCGATTAATAATCCGCCAATAAGCAATATTTTAAATCTTTTCATTTCGGCCTCCTACTTTTTGCAGCGCTGATTGATTTTATTCTCAAGTGCATTCACTTCAGCCGAAAGATTGGCTAACTCTTGTTCCAATTCCGCTTTGTAAGAAAGTAATTTTGCCTTTTCGCTTTCGAGGTCTGAAAATTTTGCTTCTGCCGCTTGTAGCGCCCGACGAGCCTCATTTAACGCATTCATTGTTTCCTGCTTCGCCCATTTAGAACCACATCCTATCAGAACAAGGAACAGGAGACAAATGCTTAGGATTTTGTTCATAAAAAACCTCCTTTTTCATCGCCATAAAAATTATATATAGTCCCCTAAAAAAGTCAAGAACCAACTGCAAACGTAAAGGGACCTTGTTATCACTGTAAGAAAGAACTTGAAAAAATACCTGAAATAATAGGCCTCCCGGCTGATATTAAAGAGTTAATAAAACTTAATATAGGGAGGCCTTATGGAAATAAATAGATTAATCGTTGTTTTTAAAAAAAATCAAGGAGTAAATTGTCTGAATCCTCTCCACATTTTTATAAAATGTTTTATTTAGTGACAATAAAAACTATGGGTAAAATTGGCAAGGGCATCCAATAATTTCAGTGTCGGACAAGGTTTTGATTGATGCCCTTTCGTAGGGCAAGGCTTTCGCATCGCATAAATAAAAAGTTAGTCGGGTGGAAACCGGTAAAATGGTAGGCGCAGGCTTTAGCCTGCGGATAAATGTTTTTAAATCCCAGGGTATTTCGCACCCTGAAGGGTGCGGCTACCGCTAATAATTTAGCGCATAAAAATGATTTGACAAAATTGGAGAAGACTCAGGTAAATTGCACTCTTGAGATATCTAAGAATGTGAGAGTGCAAAATTGCAGGATAGATAGATATAGTCCTCAGGTAGTGAAGAAAAGTTTAAGAAGCTGCGGCTTGAAAAAATCCTTAAAAATGCGCATTCGAATCCGCCATAGGTGTGGAAATATTTGCCTGTCCTTTGAAAGGCGTTTATAATGCATTTAATAAAGCGATAGAGCCATTTTTAAAAATCATCCTGGAGGTGCAAAAATGGTTAGCTTAGAATACAGCCAACTTTTAAAGTTACACCCCTTATTAGCCCATCAGAAGATCGTAGATTGTTATTTTTATCAAGCCAAT
>JBDRWD010000060.1 GCA_039802205.1 candidate division WOR-3 bacterium | reverse complement strand
AAGCAGCGTCTTCAACCTTTTCTTTCTTTGCTCGTCAATACCTTCAAGGGATTTGAGAAGCAGTTTTTCTGCAGTATTATAATCTTCAAGGTCTATGAACTGGACCGCAAGGTCATAGAGGAATTCATAAAATGGACTTTTGTGTTGTGATACAAGATGATAGCAATGACGGGCAAGACGGAATGCTTCAGTCAATTTTAACATTTGCACCAGGGTGTGGCATTTTGAAATAAGTAAGGTAAAACGAATTGGCATTAAATCTTTTGCTTTTCTATCATTGTCAGGTAGAGATTTTTCAATTTTTTCTGTCCATCTCTTTTGTTCTTCAGGATTGCCAAGCCAGGATAATGCAACAAGCAAAGCCATACCAATTCTTAATGCCGAATAATTCCACTCATTCTTGATAGATTTTTTATATAGTATTTTTGCTTTTTTGATATATTCCGACAATGGGATTTTGCCGAATTCCATTGTCAATCTTTCAATTTTACGTCTTGTATTTAAAAGTCTTTCTGGTAAATTTAAAACCAATTCATTCTTGGGCAGTGGGGGTAAGGAATTTAAGATTTTTGCTGATTCTTTTAATTTGCCGTCGTTAAATAGCCGCCGGGCGTGTTCTAACTTTAACTTTGTTTCCTGAGAAGGAATAATGAATTCGGTAAAGTCATTGCAAATGTTCAAACGATCAAAGCCAGAATATCCATATCTTTTCCAGATATTCCATATTCCACGGCTGGTGATTTTTATTTTCTTCTTGAGCAATACCCTCCGTGTCTGTTCCAGCGTGAGCCACGGGTAATTTTCTTTATACTTTATAACCTTATTTTCAATATACCCTGGAGACCGATTCCAGGGACGAAACAGCGGTTGCGTCCTAAATTTTTTAAAATATTTCAGCCATTTAAAGACTGTTTGATAATGGAGATTAAATTTTTTTGCGGTCTTTCTGATTGAAGATTTATTTTTAAAATATTCGTCAATGACCCCATAAAATAATTCTCTTTGTTTGTTATGCATCTGCGGTAAATTATATACTATAATTCAGAATATGTCAAGTAATTATAATATGTATCGCTGTAACCAGTAATTACTATTGCGATTGTGTTGTGTGTGGTTAATTTGGTACACATTTATATATAAATATTTAGAGAAAGGGGGTATTATGAAAATTGGAATTTGGTTTGGTATGTTCTTAATCGTTTCTTTTGTTCATTCAGCTAACCTCCCCTGGACCTGGCAGAATCCATTACCTGAAGGTAATGAATACACTGATGTCTGTGTAATCAACGAAAATATTATTTTTGTTGTTGAAGAAGAGGCAGGAACCATTTTAAAGACGACAAATGGTGGCTTGGCCTGGGATGTAAGTTTCACACCTTATCCTGATTCCCAGCCTGGTTATTATGAACTTTATGGTATTGATTTTCCTGATTCGCTAACTGGCTATGCAGTCGGTAATTTCTGGGGTTCAAACTGGAATACAACATATCATGCTGTAATTTTAAAAACCACAAACCAGGGTGCAACCTGGACATTCCAGTATCTTGGCGCACAGAATACCTGGCTTATGGATGTTGATTTTCCGCAGGGAAACAATCAGGTCGGATATGCAGTAGGGAGAAATGGAATGATATTAAAAACGACAAATGGTGGGCAAAATTGGGTTCAGCAAAATTCTGGCACAACCTATGAATTGCTTGCAGTACATTTTCCCGTTGATGCAAATACTGGATATGTTGTTGGTGGGAATAGAACTACAACCCCGGTAATCTTAAAAACAACAAACGGTGGTTCCAACTGGAATAGCCAGACAAGTCCAGCAAATGTGACTTACTGGGATGTGTGTTTTATTGATAATCAGAACGGTTATGCAGGGGGGTATACATTAGGTAGTGGTGGCAATGGTACAATTATTAAAACAACCAATGGAGGTAGTACGTGGCAACAGATATGGTATCAACAATACCGTGAAATTTATTCAGTACATTTTTTGAATGCCCAGGTCGGCTATGCCGGTGGTTGGGCACACTCAAATTCGGGCTGGAGTGGAAGTTTCATTATGAAAACAACAAACGGAGGTAGTAGCTGGACTCCAGTCTTTCTTCCGAAATTTATGACTTATGTTTTACCGATTGGTTTTGCCAATACACAGACTGGCTATGCTGCAGGATATGTCTATGACCAGAATGGTGGCCATGGCCAACTTTTGAAAACTACGGATGCGGGCACATCCTGGAATTTCTTAAATACAGGTCCTGAAGGAATTTTTTGGGCTGTTGATTTTCCGGAGAGCGACCAGGTTGGTTATGCGGTTGGCGATGCAGGATATATATGCAAGACAACTGATGGAGGTGCAACCTGGGTACAGCAAACAACAGGAACCGGGCAGGTATTCTATGATGTTGATTTTCTTGATAATCAACTCGGTTTTGCAGTTGGTGCTAATGGAACATTTTTCAAGACAACCAACGGTGGTAATGTCTGGACTCCAAAAAATTCAAATACTACAGCCACCCTGTATGCAGTGAAATTCATAAATTCGCAAATTGGTTACATTGCTGGACTGGGAAGTACTGGTGGAGTGATAATGAAGTCTACGGATGGTGGTGATAACTGGATAAGTCAAACCATTCCTAATAATAATACTTATCGGGCAATCCAGGATTTATTTTTCTTTAATGCGGATACTGGTTATGCAGTTGCGGGTGCCACACCTTCTTATGGTGGTGCAGTTGGACTTGTATATAAAACCACTAATGGTGGTCAGACCTGGGTTGAAAACTATGCACCATCTTCAGCAAATTTCTACGCAATAGATTTTCCTGAGAATTCACAGATTGGTTATATATCAGGATTGATGGGCAGTACAGGTCAATACAAGATGATAAAAACCACTAATGGCGGAAATTCCTGGACTGGCCAGAGTCTTGGTGGTGGTATTGTTCCCGCAGTTGGTGTATCCTTTGCAGATAATCTCATTGGTTATGCGGTATTCAGACCTGGTGGATACCATATGATGATGAAGACGACTAATGGTGGGACAAGTTGGTTTCCGATTAATTCTTTGACCTGGCATGGTTATGAAGATATACAGGCAATCAATGCGAACGTTGTTTATGCTGTTGGTAGGGGTGGGATGATACGTAAGACAACAAATGGTGGACAGGTTTGGATTGCGGAGGACGAAGGAGATGAAGATATAAAGGTTGATGATCATCATCAAAGTTTGTGGGTCTACCCTAATCCATTCAGGAACAATGTCCATATCAGATGCAGGATACACGATACGGGATACATGATAAAGATTTATGATGTTTCAGGCAGGGTTGTTAAGTCTTTCAATCTTGAATCTTGTATTCTGAATCATGAATCCAGTATCACCTGGTTCGGAGATGATAATCTGGGTCGTGACTTGCCTGCAGGTGTTTATTTTATCGTGCCTGAGGATAAAAGTTCGTCACCCGTGCGGGTGGTGAAGATAAGATGAAAAACCCACCCCCTTTCTGGCACCCTGGGATGCCTTCGGGCATCCCAGGAATTTCAAAGAAATGTAAGTTAATTAACATAAAATATTTTGTAATAATTTTAGTTAAAAAAGGGATGGTACTTCCAGACTTTATGCAGCAAATTAGATATTATTGACAAAGTAAAAATAATTATTATAATTTATCATCTGAAAGGGGGTGAGAATAAATGAGTTAAAATATGGTGCGCTGGAGTACAGGTTCAATTCAAATAATGAGAACTGAAAAAGGAGGTGTGTATGTTTAATTTATTGCTTGCGTTTCTTTTTGTAGCAAGGCCAGTGATACCGGGTAAGATGACTCCGGAACTGGCGCAGATTCTGCATAATACATCAGATAACGAAAAGATACTCGTTATCGTCCATATGGCTACCGAATATCCTTATGACCAGCTTCGGGGAATGACACCGGTTGAAAAGTGCAAGGTATTCGAGAATATTGCATTAAACTCACAACGCGAGATTGTTGAATATCTTAAGGCATTACCAAGAGAAATAGCCGAAGTCGGTGGTCAATTCTGGATATTCAATGGATTCCATTTAAAGGCGACAAAGGCAGTGGTCCATGAACTCACCAAACGTGATGATATCTGGTTTATCTGCCATAATGCAACAATAAATCTTGAGCAGGAAATGGTCGAAAAATGTGATTCACGTACACCAGAATGGAATATTACAAAAGTTATGGCGGAATCATGCTGGGCAAATGGTTATAACGGAGAGGGAGTCATCGTCGGGCATATCAGTACTGGCTGCGATGTTTCTCATCCGGCATTAATCGGCAAATGGCTTTCTCCTTACTGGATTGACCCGGTATATGGCAATCCAGCACCATATGATGACCTTGGTCGTGGAACTCATGCTATCGGCGTTATTTGTGGCGGTGATGGCCCTGGTCCGTTTGCTGACGATGTCGGGATTGCTTATGGTGCTAGATATATCCCCACCAAATGTTCTAACAGTAGTGGTTCAACTAATTATGCCTTGATCGACCAATGCATGCAATACCTTGCTAACCTCAAACAGAGTGGGGTTGATATTAAGGTTATCAGTAATTGCTGGAATTCAATCAACGGTTCAGATCTACACTGGTGGGATCTTATTCTTAACTGGAAAAATCTCGGTATCCTTCCTGTATTCCCTGTCGGAGGTAATGGTCCAAATCCAGGAACGATTGGTTCACCGGCAAGTTATCCTACTGTCATCGGTGTTGGTGCAACTGATTCACAAGATAATATTGCAAGTTTTTCATCACGTGGTCCTGCGCCGAATATCTATCCAATCAATGATTCATCTTACTGGTATTATCCGTCATGGAATCTATTAAAGCCCGACATTGCTGCTCCAGGCGTAAATATCCGCTCCGCAATACCGAATAGTGGATATGCTACATATTCCAGCACTGCAAGGGCTACGCCTCACATATCGGGTGCCGCAGCAATTTTATTCCAAAAAGACCCTGAACTCACGGTGAACGAATTGTATAATTTATTACGAGTTAATTGTGACCAACCTCCGCAGGGCGCGCCATATCCGAATAATAATTATGGTTGGGGAAGATTGAACATATGGAAGGCTTTACAGGCGATAACAGGCGTTAGAGAAGATAGTAAATCAGAAACAATGATTGAAATGTCTGTATCCCCGAATCCATTCCTGCATCGCTGCGTGATTAAATTCCAAATCCCAAGTATCAAATCCCAAACAAATTCCAAATCCCAAAATTCAAACGAAAATCTTGCTGTTCTGCGTATCTATGATGCTGCCGGTAGACTGGTAAAGGATTTTTCTCGGTTAACGGTAAACGGTGAACGGTCAACGGTTTTCTGGGATGGTTGTGATGATTCTGGTCGCAATTTACCTGCAGGTGTTTATTTTGTTAGGTTAGATGTGGATGATTTCAAAAAAGTGGAAAAGGTTGTATTTTTAAGATGATAGAAGTGAGGTGAGGAAATGGGTACGGAATTTAGAAGCAGAAAAAGATGTTTTTTTGGAACAAATAACAAAATCCTTTAGACAATACGGGCGGCAAAACCGTATAAGGAATAATCACACCTTCTTTGAAAAATAGGCAATAACTAATTTTGCAAATTGGTCTACTTTTGATTATAATTGATCAAGTCATTCTTCTTTTGGTGCCTAATGGCACATGGTAGTAAACAATCTTGACTAAACACCGCGCAGTTCTTATCATCTCCACCGGTATTCCCGTTGTCGTCTTTTTGTGATTATAGTAAGCACCAAAATAAAAAGAGGTGCGGATTGATGAGTGTGCAGCTTCAACAAATCATTATACAAGACAGTAAGCGGGGCAAATACCTCACCAATGCCCGGAATGGTCTTTAATAATGCTACTTCAGGTTGCTGGTCAAATTCATCTTTTATTATCTCGATGATTTCCTTTATCTGTTCCCTAACATAGTCTAACCATTTAAGATGGACTTTTAAAAGATAATTTTTTCTTCAGATAGATTTAAATTACCAAGAAAATGGCGACCATGCTGTCCAAATAAATCTGTGACTGAAGAACAGCGATATGAACGGTTCTTGGAAGATTAGTAAGAACAACATCTTCTACCTCCGTAAGATTTTCTAAAAGTTTGTAATTCAGCTCCTACCTGCTTCCAGGACTGCCCGAAAATGATTATCACCAGAAGAATTTAACAATCTTTCAAAGGCTTCGTTGGTGTTGGGCAATTTTTCGTAATCATCGCTTACCATCTTCATCCAACACGGTTACGGTAGATGAATGCTTATGGACATCTACACCCAGGTAGAGATAATTTTTATCTTCAGCCATTTGTACCTCATATGGGATTACTATTTTTCATTATATCCTTGACTTAGCAGAATTACTCGGTATAATTGACCATGGATTATATAAAATACGGCTATATTGCCTTAATAGGCTGGGGTTGCTGGGCGATCGGCAGTAAAATCATCAGTCAACATTTGAATGCGGTAAGTACCTCATTCTGGGTTTCGTTTTGGTCCCTGCTTTTTTTAGTTCTTTATCTCACTTTTTTTAAAAAGCCACTTCAATTTAACTCTTATTCGTTGTGGGCGATACCCATCGGGTGGATCTCGCTGGTTGCGATTCTGGCGTTTTATCAAGCACTAAAGACCGGACCAGCTTCAGTGGTAATCCCCTTGACCAATCTCTATGTTTTATTTCCTGTCATCTTTGGTTTTATAATTCTTAAAGAGCCCATAACTCTAAACCGAATCATCGGTATTGCCTGTGCAATTCTTGCTACAGTTCTGCTTTCCAAATGAAGGTGGTTCTCTACGAAGATAAACCCGGGCAATTCTTTCCCCTTATCAATTTTTATCCACAATTTAATCTCCGGATCGGGATGAAGACGATTGGTGAAAACACTGCCTTTTATTTTCCTAAATTTCGTTTTGAATATATCGCCCGGGAGATATTTAATTTTAAACTGAACTTAAAAAATGAACCGGTCATGTATCTTTCCGCTCGTTTATTATTGAAAGAAAAACTCCCATTGCCATATGAAGAGACAAAATTTATCGTGGATGAATGCGAGGCAGGATTTGTTAAATTCAATCCTCCTTTCCCACAGAATTTTGAGGAAATAGCGAGTACCCTAAAAATGATAAAGAAAAAAAGAGAGATTTCAGGAAGAATGCTTAATTACCCATGGGATTTAATACGCTACAATCAGGAATTTATCGTTGAGCATTTTAAACAGATCAGAAGAAAAACCCGGATTTCACGAAGTATTGAATTTATTGGCTCACGCAAGAATCTTTATATCGCCCGCGATGCAATCGTAAATAAATATGTTTTTTTTGACTGCCAGGCAGGTCCCATATATATTGACAAAAGAGCAGAACTACGACCATTTACAACCATTGTCGGACCGGCTTATATTGGTGAAGGGACAATTCTGGACCGGGCGAAAATTATTAAATCGACAATTGGACCATATTGCCGGATAGGTGGCGAAGTAGAAGAGTGTATTTTTCAAGGTTTCACCAACAAATACCATGAAGGATTCATTGGCCATTCATTCATTGGTGAATGGGTTAATATCGGTGCCCTCACCACCAACTCCGATTTAAAGAATAACTATTCAACAGTGCGGCTGAAGATAGGCAAGGAAATTTATGATTCCGGAATGATGAAACTCGGTTGTTTCATCGGTGATCACACCAAATTGGGGATTGGGACTCTTATTCCTACGGGAGCAGTGATCGGTAGTTTCGTAAATTTCTTCGGCGGCGGCATGATGCCAGCATATGTGCCCTCCTTTAGATGGCTTGGTCCTGGAATTGACCAGGAATATGATGTGGAGAGAGCGATTAGGACTACAAGAATCGTAATGGAACGCCGGGGAATCATTCTTTCTCCGGAGTATGAAAAATTGATAAGAATAAACTTTGAAAACCGATGAACTATACACTCGGTATTGACATCGGGGGAACAAATATCAAAGCCGGATTGGTCCAGGAAGGTAAGATCACCAAAAAAATAAATCTTCCCACATCTTCAGCGGAAGGGCCGACTATCTGCTTAAACCGGATAAAATCAATAATTGAGAGATTCATAACTTCCGTGTCGAAGATTGGTATAGGTATCGCTGGAATAATTGATTCTCAGAAGGGAATTGTGAGATATTCTCCGAATTTAAAAGGCTGGCAGGATATTGAGCTAAGGCGTATATTAGAAGAAGAATTTAAAAAGCCAGTAGGTATCCTCAACGATGTCAATGCGATTCTTCTAGGCGAATGGGTTTATGGAGCGGGAAGAGGTTGCAAGAATGCTTTTCTTTTTACTTTGGGAACAGGTGTAGGGGGTGCTGCAATCTGTGAAGGCAAGATGCTCTTTGGAGCCCATGGATTTGCCGGTGAGTTTGGACACACGGTTATAAATTTTAATGGACCAAGATGCCTCTGTGGGAATTATGGCTGCCTGGAGAGATATACCGGTGCCAGATACATAGTAGCCCTTGCCCAAAGAAAGATGCGCAAAGAAAAAAGCAGTTTGAGCAAATATAAAGTTTTGACTCCAAAGGTTATCGCTCAGGAGGCGCGAAGAAATGATAAAGTTGCCCGGGAAGTTTTTGAGACAATCGGAAACTATATCGGTATCGGCGTGAGTAATATTATTAATCTATTTGACCCCGAGGTGGTGATCGTCTCCGGGGGTATTGCCCGTGCCGGGAAGGTTCTCTTTGAACCCATCAGAAAAACCGTTCAGGCGCGAATCCTTGGGTTCAATTATCGGAAGGTGAAGATTCTTCCTGCCCGACTAGGGGATAATGGTGGTATCCTGGGAGCATCATACTTTGTTCAACAAAATTTGCTTGACTTTTTCCGATAATTAAATAAAATAGATGCCAGCAGGAGCGTTATTATGAATGAAAACTTTGAACCGAAAATCGTCGGATTCATGTGTAAATGGTGTACTTATGCAGCAGCCGACCTTGCAGGGGTGAGTCGGTTACAATATCCTCCCAATATAGTCCCAATAAGACTCATGTGCTCCGGCGGTCTGGAACCTTCTTATGTATTAAAGGCATTGCAGGAAGGTGCGGATGGTGTTTTTATTGGTGGTTGTCATTTTGGTGATTGTCATTATCAGACTGGAAACTATCAGACTAATAAGCGAATTGCGTTGTTAAAAAAGTTACTGGAAGAAATGGGAATAGATAAAAGAAGGGTGAGACTGGAATGGATTTCTGCAGCAGAAGGTGTAAAATTTGCTCACACCATTAAGGAGTTTGTTGAAGAGATTAAAAAATTAGGTCCTAATCCCCTTAAAAAGGAGGCATGATGGCGAAGCCTAAGGTAGCCTTTTACTGGTGTGCCTCATGTGGAGGTTGTGAAGAGGCTGTTGTTGACCTTGCCGAGGATATTTTAAAAGTAGTTGAGGCGGTAGATATTGTGCTCTGGCCAGTGGCCCTCGATTTCAAATACAAAGATATTGAGGCGATGCCGGATAAATCAATCTTGGTCAGTTTCATAAATGGAGCAATCCGAAACTCAGAACAAGAACATATCGCCAAGCTTTTAAGACAGAAGTCACAGCTTATAGTTGCCTTTGGTGCCTGTGCCCATCTGGGAGGCATCCCGGGTCTGGCAAATGTTGCCAACAGAAAAGAGATATTTGAGACTGCATATAAATTGACCCATACCACCGTCAATCCTAAAGAAATCTTTCCTCAGTTAGTGACCGAGATACCGCAGGGAAAGCTTACCCTTCCTGAGTTCTATGACACAGTCAAATCATTGGACCAGACGATTGAGGTTGATTATTATCTGCCTGGATGTGCACCACCACCCGATTTGATAATGAAGGGAGTTCAAACCCTTCTATCCGGAAATCTTCCTCCTAAGGGGACGGTAATTGCCTCGGAAAAAGCACTCTGTGAAACCTGCCCCAGAAACAAAACCAAACCCGATAAGATGGTAATAAAAGAAATCAAAAGGATTCATGAGGTCATCGCGGATCCTGAGAAATGTTTCCTGGCAGAAGGTATAATATGTGTTGGACCAGCAACAAGAGGTGGGTGCGGTGAGCGGTGCATCAATGCCAATATGCCCTGCCGGGGCTGCTTCGGTCCCACGAAAGAAGTGATTGATCAGGGGGCAAAATTCTTATCAGCCCTCGCTTCAATCATTGATGCCAATACCGACGAGGAAGTCCAGAAAATAACCGAATCAATCATTGACCCAATTGGATTATTCTATATGTATTCTTTACCCACCTCAATTTTGCGCCGAAAGCAGGGGGTGTAAAATGTATAAGGAAATAACAATCGACCCCATCACGAGATTAGAAGGACATGGGAAGATCGATATCTTTTTAGACGAGGCGGGGAATGTTGCCCATGCCTGTTTACAAGTTCCTGAATTAAGAGGTTATGAACGTTTTGCTGTGGGTAGGCTGGCAGAAGAGATGCCCCGCATCACGGAGACGATATGTGGAGTTTGTCCCACTGCTCATCACATGTGTTCTACCAAGGCACTTGATGATTTATATGGTGTCGAGCCACCCCCCGCTGCAAGGAAAATCAGAGAATTTCAGTATAATACCTTCATGTTTGAAGACCATAATCTGCACTTCTATTTTCTGGGTGGTCCGGATTTTATCGTGGGTCCGGATGCACCAGCGGCGGAGCGTAATGTCTTGGGTGTGATTGCTAAAGTGGGACTTGAGATTGGAAAAAAGGTGATTGATATCAGAAAGCGAACTCGAAATATCATCCAGACTCTTGGCGGCAGGGTGGTCCATCCGGTGAATGGATTGCCCGGCGGTGTTTCCCGCGGTATTACCAAGGAACAACAAGAAGAATGGAAAAAGATTGCGGAGGATGCGGTTGAATTTGCCAAATTCACATTAAAGGCTTTTGATGATATTGTCTTGAAGAATAAGGCTTATGTGGATTTAATCCTGGGTGATGTCTATAAACATAAGACCTATTATATGGGGCTCGTGGATGACAATAATAAAGTGAATTTCTACGACGGTTGGATTCGGGTGGTGGATCCAGAGGGTAAAGAGTTTGCTAAATTTAAAGCCCGAGATTATCTCAATCACATTGCAGAAGGTGTCGAATCGTGGACATACATAAAGTTTCCTTATTTAAAGAATGTCGGTTGGAAAGGATTTGTTGACGGCAAGGATAGTGGAGTCTACCGGGTGGCACCTTTAGGACGGCTCAATGCCTCGGATGGTATGGCGACACCGCTCGCCCAGGAATATTACGAAAAATTTTATCAAACCCTGGGTGGGAAACCGGTTCACCATACCCTCGCTACCCACTGGGCAAGAGTGATTGAGGCGATGCAGGCAGCAGAGAAAATGGTGGAGTTGATAAATGACCCAGAAATCCTTGACCCACGGATTAGAAATATGGATTTTAAAACTCCCAAAGTAGGTATCGGGGTGATTGAAGCCCCGCGTGGAACATTATTCCATCACTATGAAACTGACGAAAAAGGAAGACTGACCAAGGCAAACCTGATAGTCGCGACCGTAAATAATTCGGCAGCAATCAACATGTCGATTGAAAAGGCGGCAAGAATGCTCATTAAGAACGGGGTGGTCAACGATGGATTGTTGAATATGATTGAGATGGCATTCCGTGCCTACGACCCTTGCTTCGCCTGTGCTACGCATAATCTACCCGGACAGGTGCCGATTGAGATAAATATCCATAATGCCCAAGGTGAGATAATTCGGACCATAAAAAACTAATCTACCATTTTAGCTTTTGGGTCTCCTTTTTTAAAGGAGACTCTTATTTTACCCGATTATTAAAATAACCTAAGATGAAAAAATTAATTTTGGGGATGGGCAATGAATACTGGGGTAATGATGCGGTTGGAATAATCATTGCTCAGAAATTAAAAGAATTGTCGCCAGATTATGATTTAAAAACCGGTGCCTTCACCGGTATTGATTTTCTTGAGGCAATTGAAGGATATGATGAGGTGGTTGTGATCGATTGCATTTTGAATACAGATTTACCGGTGGGAAGGGTTTTGGAGTTTAAGATTGAAGATTTTACCCATCACCAATGTTTTTCTTATCTTCACAGTATGAATTTTGCAGCCGCCGTAGTCCTCGGCCGGCAATTGAATTTGAACCTGCCGGCACGCTTAAGGCTCTTTGGCATTGTCGTGGATAAAAAAGGCGCAGTAGGGGAGGATTTGAGCAATAATGTAAAAGAAAAGTTAAACGATATATTAGCTACCCTTAAGAACCAATTATAGCAATTTAAATTTTTCCCTTGACATAATTGAAATTATGAATATAATTGGTGGTGGCTCTATATATAGTGTTTTTTAAAATAAGCATACCATAGGAGAGAAGGAACTTATGAAATGTCCCAGATGCGGTCATGACCGTGATAAAGTGCTGGAAACACGAGCATCGCAAGCCGGGTCGGTGACACGCCGGAGACGGGAATGTTTGAAGTGCCATTTTCGTTTTACCACCTATGAAACGGTGGAAAGGATGCCGCTGGTTGTGATAAAACGGGATGGAACAAGAGAGCCTTACGACCGCTCCAAATTATTAGGTGGAATTGCACTGGCCTGCCGCAAAAGGCCAATCTCGGCACATAAGATTGAGTCAATCGTAAATGAGATTGAGGATTCGCTCTCGGACCGTTATAAAATGGAGGTAAAATCTTCAGAAATTGGGCAGATGGTTTTGGACCGTTTATTAAAAATAGATGAAGTGGCTTATGTGCGCTTCGCCTCGGTATATAAAAAATTCAAAAATATTGATAACTTTGCTAAAGAGTTGCAAAAATTAAAAAAGGAGCGAAGATGGAAGAGAAAACATTGAGAATCGGGATGGGAGAAGAAATTCCCAAAGATAAGATTTTTCAATATGTGATAAAAAGGGATGGTAAGGTCGTTCCTTTTGATAAATCCAAGATTGCCAATGCGATATTTAAAGCCGCGCGGGCGGTGGGAGGAGAAAATAGAAAACTTGCCGAAGCCCTGGCGGATGAGGTGGTCTTGTTTCTTTATACTGTAAAAGGGGATAAGCCACCCACGGTTGAAGAGATTCAGGATGCGGTGGAGAAGGTGTTGATTGAAAATGGCAATGCCAGGACCGCCAAGGCATTCATTCTCTATCGTAAACAACGGGAGATATTGAGAAAGAAAAAATTATTAGAGAAAAAACCTGAGGAGCGCGAGACGACTGATTATGCATTATTTGTCCGCACCTCGGATGACGATTTTGTTTCCTGGGACCGGTCCAAAATCGTCTCGGCACTGTTAAATGAAACGAACATCGACCGGGATACTGCTGAAAAGATTGCCCGGGAGACCGAAGAGACGATATTGAATTCTAATGTGGAACTACTTTCTTCTGCTTTAATCCGGGAAATCGTGAATATGAAATTGATTGAACACGGTCTGGAACATGCCCGACTCCGCCATATGCGTCTGGGAGTTCCACTATACGATGCTGAGAAGATCATCCTTTATGCTAATCGCGAGAATGCCAATATCCCTCACAATCCCGAGGCGACCAATATGACACTGGCAGAGACGATTAAGAAGCAGTACATGCTTTCGGAAGTTTTTAGCCGCGATGTTGCCGATGCCCACATCCGCGGTGATATTCATCTCCATGATTTGGGTTTTGGCGATCGTCCTTATTGTTCGGGCCAGTCTTTGGAGTATGTAAAAAAATTCGGTTTGAATTTACCGAATGCATTATCAATTGCCAAACCCGCAAAGCATCCGGATACCTTGCTTGCCCATATGGTCAAGTTTTCTGCCGCCCTGCAGGGTCATTTTGCGGGTGCCATTGGATGGGATGCGGTAAACATCTTCTTCGCTCCTTTTTTAACCGGCATGTCGGATAAGGAAATTCATCAGATTGCCCAGATGATGGTCTTTGAGTATTCCCAGCAATCGGTTGCCCGGGGCGGGCAGGCGATATTTTCCGACTTGAATATCTACTGGGAGATACCGAAACACTTCCGGGATGTTGATGCCATCGGTCCCGGCGGTGAATATACCGGAAAAAAATATATCGATTATCTTCCTGAAGCCCAGAAATTTGCCTGGGCATTGTTTGACATCTATCTTGATGGGGATGGAACTGGCCGGCCTTTCTTTTTTCCTAAACCCCTGGTCCATATCACTGAGGATTTCTTCCGCACACCCGGCTGGGAAGATTTTTTAAATCATATCGCCGAAGTATCTTCAAAACGCGGTAATACCTATTATGTCTTCGACCGGGGCGAGACCGCAAAGATTTCGGAATGCTGTCGATTATCTTTTCGCTTAGAACAGAATGATATTGACGATGCCAAGACTCCCTGGAAGATGCGCTACACTGCGCTCCAGAATGTGACATTGAATCTGCCCCGTGCGGCATATTTTGCCCAAGGCAACGATGAATTATTATTCAAGAAGATCGATCAGCTTCTGGATTACGCAGTGAAAGCACATCTCCAGAAAAAGGCATTTATTGAAAAATTGATCAATTTAAAAGATGAAGGTCCATTAGCATTGCTCACCATGGAACAGGATGGGGAACCTTATCTTCGTCTTTATCGTGCCACCTACCTTATTGGACTACTGGGTTTGAATGAACTTGTCCAATACCACACAGGTAAACAGATGCATGAAGATACGGAGAGTTTGAAATTCGGTTTGAAGGTTATCGCTTATATGTATCATCGGGTTAAAGAATTATCTAAACAATATAACATGCGCTTTGTCATGGAGCAGACACCAGCCGAATCCGCTGCACACCGCCTGGCACGTCTGGATCTTGAGCACCACCCCAATGAGGCATTAACGGTGGTGAAGGGAGATGTGAAGACAAATTCAGTGTATTACACCAATTCAACCTATTTGAATATCGGGGTTCCCATTGACCCGATTGAGCGGGTCAAGATTGAAGGTAAATTCCATGATATGATTGAAGCTGGTGCCCTGACCCATGTCTGGTTAGGTGAATCTCAACCTCCCAAGGAATCTATAGCCAATTTTGTCGTAAAAACATTCAATTACACACGCAATGCCCAGATTGCCTTCTCACCGGAATTTACCACCTGTAATTCTTGTTTTAGAACCTCTCGAGGTCTTGCAGAGGTGTGCCCATTATGTGGAAGCAAGAAGATTGACCACATCACCCGAGTCACAGGTTATTTCAGCAAAGTTTCGGGTTGGAATAAGGGCAAGAAGGCGGAATTAAAGGATAGATACAGGGTTAAATTTTAATCTTTTCTTTTCCAGAACAATTCGTTAATAATTAATAACCCCGCACTCACCACGACAAAGGCATCGGCGAGATTATAGGTAAACCAGCGGAGATTGCCGATGCCCATATCAATGAAGTCGATGACATATTTTAGTCTAATACGGTCAATGACATTGCCCAGCGCGCCCCCAACAATCAAACCGAAGAGCACGGTGCGGAATTTCGACTTCTGGGTGAGCCCGATATAGGTGAAAATCAAAATGCCAAAGAGGTGGAGGAAATAATAGACAAATGGTGGTCCAAATGAGAGACTGAAGACACCGTAGGGATTGTAGGCAAGATTGAATCTTAAATATGAGCCGATGATTTCCCGGGGTGGATCAAAGATGGTGAGAGTGCGGACGATCAATAATTTGGAAAATTGGTCTAAAAATAGTGCTAAAAAGAGGGGGAATAAAAATTGTTTGATATTTTTACTTACCGGTGCACTTGATACAGAATCTTGCATAAGGAACTATTTTTAATCTTCTTTTTTCGATCATTTTGCCGCATTTTTCGCAGATGCCGTAAGTTCCTTGTGCAATCTTTCTCAGGGCATGATCAATGCTAAAAAGGGTTTCGCGCTGACGCGATATATTTATTGAGGATAATTCCCTTTTTTCCGTCTCCGAACCTTGGTCCGCCATATGATTGGCATATGCTGAAAGATCACCAGATGCCTCGGTTTGGGTTACGGCAATCTGGCCGGTGGCGTAATCGATTCCTTTTAAAATCTTCTCACGCTCTTTCAGCAAAATTTTTTCAAATTCCTTTAATTCTGATTTTTTCAATTTTTTAACCATTCTTTTTCTCCTTCAGCATATTAAGATATGCCTTTGCCTTCACGTTAGTGGGATCAATCCTTAAAACTTCTTCCCATTCTTTTCGGGCATTTTCGTGCTTCCGTTGCTGATAATAACAAAGACCTAAAAGCACCCGGGCTTCAAGGTATTTTTTATTCCGGTTTAGTATCTCATGCAGAAGTTTCTCCGCTGCCTTGTAGTCACCGAGTTGATTGTAGGTCCGGGCGAGTTTCAATTTTATATCTAAAAAAGTGGGACTCACTTCTATGGCTCTTAAATATTCGTCACGGGCTTTTTTATACTCCTGTAATTCATAGTAAGTGTCGCCGAGTTGCATGTAGGTGTTGGCGAGTTTTATCTTTAACTGCGGTGAATATCCCTTTTCTTTGGTCTCCAAAGCCGCAGCTTTCTCAAAAGATTTTATCGCTTCATCAAACTGGCATTGTTCGTTATATATTATTGCCATATTAACATAGGCTTCAATGTATTCGGGGTTTAATTCAATCGCCTTTTTAAAACTCTCGATCGCATTTTTATAATTACCGGCGAGGGAATAAGCCAGTCCCAGTGCGTTATGGACATCAGGATAATTAGGATATGCTGCAGCAACCTTGCGCAATCCTTCAATCGCCTCCCGAACTTGTCCTTTTTCGTAGGCCTGTAATGCTTCGTTATAGATCTTTGCCGTTGTTGGATCCATACATTGAATTATATTTATAATCGTGGATTTGTCAAGCCAGCGATTTGAATCAAAAATAATCTTACCGAAGTGGGGTTATTTAATCAAAATAAAATATCTTACCCAAATACTTGAAAACATAGGCACCCCTGGATATATTCTATCCGAAAGGAGTGC
>JBDRWD010000059.1 GCA_039802205.1 candidate division WOR-3 bacterium | reverse complement strand
ATCAGAGATGAGAGAGAAATACAGTTATCTCAAAAGCAATTAAGAGTTTTATGGCCCATCACTAAAGGTCGCAGAATAGAAAAAATTAGATACAAAATTAAATCAGATAACAAAATAATATATTTAGATATTTACAAAGGTAAATTAAAGGGATTAAAAATTGCTGAGGTTGAATTTAAATCAGTCAAAGAGGCAAAGAAATTTAAGCCACCCGAATGGTTCGGCAAGGAGGTTACCTATGACAAGCGATATAAAAACAAAAATCTTGCAATTTATGGTAAACCTTGATAGAATATAAGTAGACAGGAGGTTATATGGGTGATGAGATACCATTTTATTCCAATGAAGATGTAAGAAAGGGTATAGAAAAGATTAAGACTGAACTGCTGAATAAAGAATCTAATATAGCACTCCTCCATTCTGCGGGCTTCTGGAAGTTTATTTCACCAATTCTTGATTGTGAGCTTCTAACCTACGAGCAAAAGAAGATGGTTGCAAGGGAATTGTTTCCGATTGTATATAAGGATTCTTGATATTTGGGAGAACGAAAATTAGAAAAAAGCGATTATAATTTACAGAAATGTTTTAGATATTGTGGGACAGTGAAAGGTTTCGTTAATTTGCGGTGGTAAGAATACTTAAAATGCGTATTAAACAAATGGTAAATCAAAATAAAGTTTTTATATGAGATGGAGCAAAAATGAGTGATATGTATGAGGAATATAGAGTAGAGCAAGAACATAAAGCCCAGCGGGCTGAAATACCCATTGAATTGCGTAAAAGAATAAGGGCAATGAGTGACGAGGAGATTAAGAAAGAATACGACAGAATAAGTTATGGAATAAAATGTTGGTTAGAGGATTCCCTCTTTGGCAAGGGGTCCATTATGAATTTTCCTAAATTAAGCAATGAGGAAACAATTTATTTCTTTACTGGTTCGACGAAATGGGGTAAATTCTATTTTTTAAACAAGGAGGTAAAGCGAAATCCTGAAGGACTTATTAAATGCAAGGGAAAAATGGTTCCGATTAAAACTTTGTATGAAGAAAGTTGCATTGAAGTTTTGATAGTTGAGGAATATTATAAAAGATTTCTCAAAAGAAAGTTTGAGGATATAGAGTTTTGAGAGATTATGTTCAAAGGCGGATTGATTCGGGAATGAAACGGATAATCATTCCCGCATATCTTGCAAAAAGTGTAAGTGAAGAAGCGATAATTGAAATCGAAAGATTAGGCGAGTTGAATGGGGTGGTGGTTGAAATTGAAAATACCTAAGGTCATACTAAGATGAAAAATTTCAAAATCTTTATTTCTTTTCTCATGATCGCGGTGTTAATAGGATTTTTTTATATTCTATTTTTTGAGCAAACAATTTTGCCCTTTGAAATTGCTCGTCTTAACCTTTTTTTTCAGAAAAGAAAACTTGTGCAATCCGACGTCCACATACTAAATAAAATAGCAAAAAGTATGCCCCAAGGAACTTTAAGAATTGAAGAAGCTTTGAAGGCCTATAACCTACGTATCGTTAGAAAGGATGAAATCGACCCCAACTATGTGAAATGGACATTATATGTAATAAAAGACTTTGACCGAAATGGAATTTTAGATATTGCTCTTTCTTGTTTTCACGAAAAAAAGAGAGAAGCGTTTGTTCTAATTGTTTTGAATAATTCGGTACTTCTTGAAAAATTATATACAAAATACGGGTTGCCACTTTATGAAATTAAAAAAGAATTTATTGACAATTTCTGGTTAGATAGGTCTGGGGTATATGGCGCTATCGAGTGGGATTGGAAGCCTTATTGGCCATCCAATCCCGGGTCATTAAGACCGTGTTTTGGCGTTATTTATAATTATTCTTCAGCCGTTGAATACTACTGGGATGGTAGGCAGTTTTTGAAATTACTCGCAGCAGGTCCTTAACAATTTATAATTCTCTCATCATAATGAAATCCTGTCCAAATTAAATTAAGATTCTCAGGAGGATAGGAGGATAATTTTAGAATTGATTGATTTATTCTTACTCCTTGGGCGATTATATCTCTTCCTAATCTAACTACACATATCCCGGCCTATTCTGAGTCTACTCAAAATGCGGCTCAACCGGATTTTTTTCATCCCCTTTTTCTTCAGGAAACTCATTAAACACACTTTTCGGTATACCATTGAAGAACCAATATTGGTTGATATTAGTAAAGGCATTAAGACAAAGTAATAATTCCTATGTGCATACTTTTTTTATTTCTTTGCTTCCTCGAGATACCGTTCAGCATTTGACTTAATTAGTTTAGATCAAAATTAAAATTAGACTAAAAAGATTTTGTAGATTGGGAGATAACCGGTTTTATGATGAAAGGAAAAACTGGGTGCCGAGAATGATAGATTTTTTAATCTGGCACCCAGTTTCTTTAGATAATCTTTAAATGTACAACCTGGATTACACGGTCTTGATACCAAAGGCGTACTTCGGTATGTTCTTCGTCAGGTATGATGTGTAGTTCAATCTCTGTCCCTGAGGGTGCAGCAATCGGCAGTTTAATCTTTTGTTTTGCCCACCAAATCTGATTGCAGTTATCAACCTTTCGGAATGTGTGTAAGCAGAAGATATCTTTAATTGATTGATACGGCGGTAATAATTGAAATGGTTTGAAGCTATTACGCCCTTCCTTGAGTGCATTTTTAAACCTGATTTGGGGTATTTCACCTGTAGTACTATGGACCTGATGCTCATTATAGCGCCGGGTCTCATTCTGTAAAATAATCCTTGTTCGTTCAATGTTATCCACATGCTCCCGGGCAAAACGTCGGACAATCCGGTCTTGAAGCCACCGGTAAGGACGTTCAATTTTTCCTTTGGCACGAGCCGAAAGTGCATAAATCACCTTGATTCCGCATTTTTCTGCCACCCACCTCCACTGGGTTAATGCCTCATCAGTCTTTATCCACTGGTGCTGCCAGGAACTTTCACCATGTCCAACAAACCGAAAAATGCGGTGGCTATCCTCATAACAAAGTACTGCCACCCCATAATTCCGTACCACTGATTCTAATGCCTTGATGTGTGCCCAGGTTGTTTCATGCTCCACAAAATCAGCATAGAGGAGCAAGCGGCTATAATCGTCCAGAGTAGTAATTAGGCTCCATTTTTCCTTGACATACGGCGACCACTTATGGTGTGAAGAATCGTGTTGAATAAGCATCCCTGGGCATTGGTGAGGACATAGCGGGTTGATTTTTTTCTTTTTTTCGAGTTGGGATATAATAGCCCCATTCTTTGGCTCGGTTGCGAACGGTTTGGACTGAGATTGGTTGCTTGATTTGTTTATTTATGCAATCAGTGAGATAGACATAATTGAAATTAGTAATTGTCGTTTCGGGGTAAGGTATATTATCTTAAAAAATAACCCAGTCTACTTTTAAATTTGACCTTACCCTCGAAAAAGTCCAATTTTAATTTTGACCTAACACGTTTGCGTTACATAATTGACAAAAAGCATATGTTGTGTATATTTATATTAATACTATGAAAGTATTGCGGGTTGGAATAATTCTGCTTTTCCTAATTCTATTTGCTCAAGAAAATAACGAACCCGAAATTTACCGTATTGGCGAATGGGTACGATGCGGGGATTTTGAATTCAAGGTCAATGATTTTTCCCTCTTTACTATAAAAGATAATGAGATCTGGCGTGAAGTAAGTGGTGAGGATTTATCAGATGAGGAATTTTTAAGGCGTGAGGGAAAGAATCGCAAACACAGTTATGTTGTTGTTGACCTCTCAGTCAGGGGGACATCCAGTGAACCGCAAATATTTGATTTTTTGACCGGTGTTTCCTTATATTCTACCAGCGGTGCTACTTGTTTTATTGAAGGGGCCTATGATTATGAAATAATTTGGAAAATCTTAAATAGAGATAAATCTTATGAAGCAAGCGTAACCAAATATACTTCTGCGCGCAGAAAGTTACCTTTCCCTGCAGGTTCAAGCGGAATATATCGCCTTGACTTAGAAGGGACAATCGGCGGAAAAGCAAGTGCATTTATTGAACTTGGTTATGAACCAGAGAATGAACCTGAGGAAGAGAATCTCGAAGATGAAATTGACTGGAATTACTGGGCACCTGCAGAGTTCAAAAGATGGAAGAAATTGGATGATATTGCAGTGAGGATAAATAAAGTTTATCTTGATTCTTTAATTGACCCTATACCTCCACAAGACCCACCGGGCAAAGAGACAAGAAGATATTATTTGATCGTTGATATATCATTTAGAAGTCTTAAAGGGACAAAGACTATTTATCCTTCGGGAGATTTTTGTATCAAAGGTTCCAATAGAGAAAGGCCGATGTTTGTTGCTGATTATGAAGGTAGGGATGTTGAAGGGAATATAAAACTTGGAATGTATGAAAAACTTAATCCCGGAAGACTAAGATACTCACCTGATCCATACTCTCCACCCTATGATGAAGTTACCATAACCCCTGCCCGTGAGACAGTGGTTTCGCGAAAGATTCCTTTTGCTGTTGGTGAGAATTACCCTTATGGGATGGGTAGGAGAATTGTTCCCTATTTGACTGGTGCAATCTTCTTATGCTATGGTCATGGTTCAATTCCAATAACCAATCTTGACTGGCAAGAAAAATATTATGAGTAGAGAAATTTGTTCTAAGGACTTGTGCAAAAATTCGCACAAGTGAAATATTAAAGGGAGAAATATGAAAAGTAGAATAACCTTTTTTGCCGGTAGTGTTATTATTGTTTTATTGGTTGGATTTGTTGCCTGGTATTTTGGTTTTAAGACTGCCAGCATCCCAATTGGCAAAATACTTGAAAAACCAGGGGATTATGAGAATAAAGTTATTTCTATTAAAGGCGAGGTTACTGGCAGAATGGCGATTCTGGCATTAAAATATTATACGGTCAAAGATAACACTGGCGAAATCAAGGTGATTACAAAACGGGCTTTGCCATCAGTTGGTGCAAAGGTCACGATAAAAGGTAAAATCAAGACTGCCTTTGAGATCGGTTCTCTGCAGGAGATTGTTTTTGTCGAGGAAGGAGAGGTAGAGAAAGATAGAAAGTAGGGAAGAGAAAAATGGGATGATGAACAATGGCGAAGAAAATAGTAGGAGTAATAATAATTATTTGTTTTAGGAGGTCTATTCTATCTATGGCACAGGAGTGTCATAAAAAGAATGGAAATGGTGTATCAGAAAGAGATGAACAACCTTAAACTAAAGTTGCAAAAAGAATACGAGGTAGATTTCTTCAAAGTGTACAGTTATAATCCTATAAATGATAGTGTCGAGATAGATTTCTATATTAAAATTCCAAAACATCTCCCTTTAGAGACAAAATTGAGGATCATAACCGATAGACTTTCAAGATTTGAATTTCAACGCCACCCAATCAATTTTTTGAGAGTCGAAAATAGAAAAGGAAAAAAGATTGCAATTGTTGATTTAAAAGAGCCTGATTATTCTCATGCCTTTACTTGGCGAGGGGGATTCTTTCAGGGTTCAAGTGGTGGTCTATCTACTACAATTACTTTGGTTAAGACCTTCCTCCAGCCAGATTATCAAGGCGAATGGATAGATGGTATAGAATTTTATTACGAAGGGGAACCAATCTCTAATGAGTGGGACCATATCAGGCTAAACGGCACGATATACAGATAAATTTTTGTAAGTAATTTCCATTAAGATAGGTGAGAGATTGTGTCGCCAGTCAAAAATTCATTACTATGTAGCGGTTTGATTTATCAAACATTGGCGTAGCCTCTGCTGCACCTTGATTTTTTAAATAATTTCAATAAAATTTTGATATGAAGCAATGTGGAATTGTAAATATAGTTGATGTTATTATCCTTACCATTCTTTTAATTGGGCTCTCTTCATACATTTTAATTGAGTTCATTATCAGTCATAGTAGTTTTACTCTGGCACCGATAGAAACCGGGTATATGCTATTTGTGCTCGTTGGGGTTATTGGCTTTCTGCCTGGTTGGTGTATTGATAAGTTGATTGAAAAAATCAGGATACTTGCTGGAATAGATAATAAAGTTAGAGATAATATGGCTATAAAGTTTATCGGCAGAATTATTGATAAATATCTTTAGTGAATGAAAATTCTTTACACAACCGACCTCCATGGGAATAAAGAGCAATTTGAACTTAATTTTAATGAGGCAATAAAGAATAATGTTAAAATAGTGATAAATGGTGGTGATATGATGCCTAAGACAGATGAATATACAATATTCAAATTGCAGGAAAAATTCCTCAAATACCTTGAAGGATATTTTGAAAAATTTGAGAAGGAGAGAATCTATTACCTTTGTCTTTTAGGTAACGATGATTTGAGAATTTATGATAAGCGATTTGATGAGATTTGTAAAAAATTTGAATTTGTGAAGAATATTGCTCAACGAAAAGTAAAAATTGAAGGGTATGAGTTTATCGGGATGAACTTTATTGTGGATAATCCTTTCCGGCTTAAGGACCGATGTCGAAAAGACACAGATGAATATCAAATAGGTATTCAGTATGGTACTGCACTCGTTTCGCTGGATAATGGTTTTGAAGAGATAAAAGACTGGAAATCGTATATCAATACCTTGCCAACCTTAGATGATGAATTGAGCAAATTGCCTAAGCCAAAAAACAAAGGAAATACAATTTATGTTATTCATATGCCGCCTTCCAATCTTGGTTTAGATGTCTGTCAAAATGGCAACAAGGTTGGTTCTAAGGCGGTCTATAATTTTTTGCTGAAAAACCAGCCAAGGATGTCTCTACATGGACACATTCACGAATCGCCTGAGATTTCTGGTGTTTGGAAAGCGAATATCGGGGATACGATTTGTATTCAGCCCGGACAGAGTGGAATATTAACTTACGTGCTGATTGATACATCAAAAAATAAAATAGATTTATTTCGCCAGTGAATTTATTCTTTGGACAATTGAATAGTAAATTATTCTGAGTATGGAGCATTTAAGCGATTCACACTGCACCAAGAAGATAACAAAAAGTCTTAAGAGAATTTTAGTGCTTTCTGGTATTTACAAATATTACCAACGCTATATTACGGATAAGACTGAATTTGTGCTTGACAGAGGCCTTTCTTGGGGTGGTTGTTGTGCACTTGGAGAAGATTATCCTAAAATCGTAAGAATAAAGCGACATTTGCCAAAGGATTTTGGCGGAAATTCTTTAATCGCTAACATAATGACCGGTTCTCATATTGCCCACGAACTCGGCCATATTATTGCGTATTACGAAAAAAATCAGGATAAATCAGAAAAAGCTGCCTACAGGTTGGTTTTAGAATATTTCGAAAATCTATCCAAAAACCTTAAGCATCCACCATTTAAGCTGACCATTGTCAATCGTGCAAAAGGCAAATGGTATGTGGATTTTAAATGGTGCAGAAAGAGAAATAAATCACCGAGGAGAAGAAATGATTTATTTTACTGCTGATACGCATTTTTATCATACAAATATTATCAAATACTGCAAACGGCCATTTAAGGATGTTGATGAAATGAATGAGAAAATGATTGAGAATTGGAATAGGGTTGTCCGTCCAGTTGACCAGGTCTATATTATCGGTGATTTTGTTTTTGGACATGCGGGGAGGCAATGTGAAAGAATTGTAGAAATTATCAAAAGACTCAAAGGTAATATCTTTTTAATCAAGGGTTCACACGATAAATTAGAAAATTTTAACCCATCAATTCTTAGGGAGGATGCAAAACGATTTCATATCTTTCAAGATAGGATAATCACAATTTTGGTTGAAAACCAAGAAATAGTCTTGTGTCATTATGCAATGCGGGTCTGGCCAAAATCTCATTATGGCTCTTGGCATTTATATGGTCACAGCCATGGCCAACTTGAAGGATGGGGTAAATCGTTTGATGTTGGTGTAGATTGCTGGAATTTCAGACCCATCTCTTTTTCTGAAGTTTGTAGTATAATGAAAACCAAACCCGATAACTTTGATCTCGTGAGAAAATAATAATTCGTAATCAAATCATTCCACCAATTCGCATTTTTGCTCAGATGATTTATTTTCTTGATTTAATAACAATAATAAGTATAATTTAGCATGACAATTATTTTTTCAAATGCGTCTTAAAAAGATACTTCACAAATTCGCATTTGTGGACAGGTATTTAAAGGTTAGGTGAGAAATGAATTTTTTACTAAAATTATTTAAGGGATTGGCCAATAAGACCAGACTTAGGATGATTGAAATCTTATTAGATAAGAAGGCATTGACTGCGGATGATTTTTCTGAGATATTAAATATTCCTCGGGTAACGGCGTGTAGAAACTTGAAAATTCTTGAACGAGAGGATTTGATTAAAGGTGAACGGATAAATGTCCAGGTCTACTATTCATTAAACAGAGATAAAAATAGACCATATAATGCTGCACTGATTGCATTGATTAAGAAAAAGAAAGCCGGGGGTTAATTATTTTTACTATTTCACAAATTCGCATTTATGCACAGATGCTTTTAGTGTTGGTAATTGGTATCTGCACCTTGCTCATTGCTCAAGTGGATGTTGATTCACTCAATGAAACAATTGGCGATAAGTTTTTTGAGGCGGCGAAGGAATACCTTGGTGTGCCATTTGTCTGGGAAGGAAGGTCTAAGGAGAAGTTGGATTGTATGGGATTGATATTTCTGGCATATAAAGATGTTACTGGTAAAGATTGGAAAAAATTGAGTGTTTATCCATCTAAATTGGTTAAAAGTGGCAAATTAGGAAGACCTGTTGAAGGTCTGGATGGTGTATTGAAGGGGGACTTTGAACATACAAAGTTAAGAAAGGGTGATATAATATATTTTTTGGTTACAGAAAAAATTTATGATACCGATGTTCCGCTTGTTAATATAGATAGCATTCCTTACTGGGTATGGCATATGGGGATATTTGCAGGTTTTGATTCATGTGGGGTTGCGCTGTGTTTGAATGCAAGGCCCGGGGATAAGGTAGTCATTGAGCCTCTGGAAGATATTTATTTTGATGCGATTTTTGTAACGCGATTTGATACTATAATTGAATACCAATCGTCTCGTTCGTCTCCTGAAAATTCAGATAATTCACCCTCCCTTAATCCCTCCCATCAAGGGAGGGAATTTCAGATAAAGCCCTCAAGGGGAGCGGGCAATAGAATTGAATCGCGTGAAGAAATAGTCAAAAACTTGCAAAAATTAATGGCGGATAACAAGGCTGTTGTAATTTATGCAATTGTGACACTATGCGATAATAAACATCAGGGTATTATACCGGTTCCACAAAGATTTGGCAATGGTGATGACCCTAAAAATAATTTATACTGGGGTGCGGATGGTGGATTAAAGACATATTTTAAGAAAAGCAAAGAATGGCGAATGGTAGTGAATGTTGAGAATGTCAGTGAGAATATTCTTGAGCGGTGTATATTTAAAAGAAAAGATAAGAATGTTTATATGATTGCTGATGCCTACAGAGGAGGCGCGATCAAAGAGGCAATCTTTGACTTTCTCAATGTAGTTGCGAAGGATACAATTTTACGAACAGAAATTGGATTGCCCGTGAATGAAGTGAATTTGGACTTCAAAAATGGGGTGGTGCCACAATTGGTCTGTTATGTTGGGCATAATGGATTATTAGATTTTACACTTGATAGCCTACCCAAGCCGTCTGGAAATAATAAACCAAAGGATGTTATAATTCTTGCCTGCCTGAGTAAGAATAGTTTTTATAATATTTTAGATTCACTTGGTGGTTATCCTTTGTTATGGACAACCAATTTGCTTGCCCCTGAAGCCTATACCTTAAACTCTGCAATTGATGGCTGGGTAGAATTAGGAAGTGGAGAAGAGATTAAGAGTCGTGCTGCAAAAGAATATAATAGATATCAGAAATGTGGACTAAATGCCGCCAGAAAACTTTTTGCCACAGGTTGGTGAAAAGATAAAACTGTCATGACAAACAAATATTCAAGCCCGTCAGACCCAGTGTTGCTGTTACAATCTTATGAAAAATCATAGCCAGCGAGCAGATTCGAACTGCTGACCTGCGGTTTACGAAACCGAATTAACCTTTTTTCAAAACTTCTGAAATTTCGTTAGAAATCGCAGAAACATATGCAAGTCCTTGATTTGCGCAATTCTGTCCATTTTTGGGAATTCTGTCTATTATTTAGTGCTACCGATAGGTATAACAATATTTTGCAAAACTGGTTGAATTAAAGAGCGACCACGGTGGCTGGTTTACGAAAATAGCATTAGATACCGTCGGTGGCAGGGGATTCGCGGTCTCCAAAAAGTATTTGATTTTTCCAAAACTTTTTGGAGAAAAGGGGAAAAGTCCCCTTTGCACCCATACATTTTGGCACAAAAATGGCACAAATCTGGACGGAGTAGGTTTCATATTGACCTTGTCAAATTATTTTCCTATACCCCCAACTAATCTATCAAATATTCTTGGATTCTTAGCCGCAGAAACTGCAACATCATATGTTATAAGCCCACGCATATATAAATCTTTTATCACTTCATCCATACTCTGCATATGCTGGGCAGCGTTGGTTCGAATAATATTATCTATCTGATTTGTCTTTTTCTCTTTTATAACATTCCTCACTGCATCATTGGCAATCAGAACTTCTGTGGCAAGAACTCGACCCTTTTTGTCCGCCCTCGGTAACAACCTCTGACATATTACCGCCAGGAGTACCGAAGCAAGCTGAAAACGAATTTGTTCCTGTTGATGGGGTGGAAATACATCTATTATTCTATCAACACTTGATGCGGCATCAATCGTGTGCAGTGTAGCGATAACAAGATGACCGGTCTCGGCCGCAGTTAAAGTAGTTGAAATCGTTTCAAGGTCTCTCATTTCCCCAACGCCGATAATGTCTGGATTCTGCCTCAAAATATGAACAAGTGCCCGGGAGAATGATTTTGCATCCGTGTATGCCTCCTGCTGAACAATGATACTCTTTATCGGCGTGTGTATATACTCCACCGGGTCTTCAATTGTAATAATTTTACAGCGGCGCTCACGGTTAATAAAATCAATAATTGCATTGAATGTAGTGGTTTTACCCATACCGGTTGCCCCAGTTATAAGTAGTAGACCACTGACTTTCCTGCTTAATTCAACGAGAATCGGTGGCAAACCAAGTTCTTCAAAACTCTTGATTTCAAATATGCCCAATCTTATCGCTGCTTCCATATTACCCCGATGATAGTAAAGGCTGACCCTGAAATATCCAATATCAGGCAAAGAAAAGGCAAGACATAATTCCCTTTCAACTTCAAACCTCTTTAGCTGGTCTTCGCGAATTACTTCCATAAGCATAGCTCTAATCTTTCCTGGTGTGAGGGTTTCGTAATTCATAATGATGATTTCACCGTTAACCCTCATAAAGGGAGGTGTACCCGTGACCAGGTGCAAATCCGAGGCATTCGCCTCACGAGCGGTCTTCAAAAGATTGTAGAATTGGTTCATTGGATAAAACCTCTCCTTTCTGGTGGATTGATGATTACAACTGCCTTGCCTAAGATATCACGCAAATGGAATTTCACCAACTGAGCGCCTGAATTATAGAGGAAATATGCGAAGAGAAAATAAGAGCTGTCAGGAAGGGAAATAGAAGCAGTAATATTTCGTACCTGAGCAAGAGGACCTGCTGTATTAGAAATTTCATTGCCGTTTACAAAAATTTTCCCTTGTATGATTGAAATCTCATCACCGGGGATTCCGATAATCCGTTCGATAGTAGTTATGTATTCATGTTTTGCAGCTACGATATCTCCTCTCTGCGGCAACTTATTCTGATAAGCCCTTCGGTTAATTAAAATTTCATCTCCTTTCATAAAAGTTGGTGCGAGACTTTCTGTTGGTATTGTGACGCGGAGATAAAAGATATTAAACATAATCAAAAATATAGAATAAAGCAAAAAACCTATAGAAACTGAACTTAGAATTATTCCGACTCGTACAATAGGAGTTAATATGTAATTTTTTATTTTGTAGTAATGAATTACTGCATCGTAAGATGAATATAGTATTAATGCTATAAGTAAATAGAGAAAAAAATTGGATGCGATGTTGGTAATAAAAACAAAAAATAGCACGAAAAGCAATAACGCTGTAGATATAAACAATAGACCGTTGTTATACCTTTTTTGTAGTATCTGAATAAATCCAGGGATAAAGCCAGCGATTAAAACGAGCAGGATTTTTGAATAGACGGGGGCCACTTTTGAAACAAATTTAACTGATTTTCTGGTATACCTGAGAAGAAAACTTAATGAATCGGCAATTGGCTGCTCGGTACCGGTTGTTCGTTTTGCAAATTTTTCTCTTTTGACTTTAGACTTCTTCTTTGATCTGGGGGGATATACTTCTATTTCTGTTAGTGCATCTAATGTCGAACCACACTGCAAACATTCTTTCGCACCTGGTAAATTTCCCCAGCCACACTTAGGACACTTCATGGCTTCGCCTTACATGGATAATCGCGGACTTTGACACGGATTTTGTCTGCGCCAATCTGTGAGCTTTTCATCGGTGCTAATCAGTATGCTGTTTTTTTGCATCAATCTTCGAAGATATGTGCACATCGGCCTCATAGAACTCAGGCTTGTGTTTCTTACTTTTCATTTCACCAATTATCCCTTTTACAATCTCAGCAATTTCTACACATTTTTTTCCTTTTACACCTTTAATGTCAAGATGAACTTCTCCATTCTCATCAATTATTATTTCAAGTTCTGTTTTTGACATACTAATCCCCCTCTGGCATAAAAAAATTCCTCTTTATCCAGTAATAAATTTTTGAGAAAATATTTTGGCCCACAATCCCTTTATAGGCTTCAATACAATCAGGATAATCCGGTTTTATTTTTAATGCCCTTTCATAGTATTCCTTCGCGTTCTTAAGTAATCCCATCATTTGATAAGACTTGCCAATCAAAAAATATATAAATGGACTCTTCGGGCAGAGTTCTAATGCACTCTTAAAATGTTTTAATGCGGGTGCCGGTTCATTTACCGAGAGATAACTTATTCCGATGCGGATATGAGTAAATGGATTCCTGTTATCGCATTCCAGGGCTTTCTTAAAACAAAATTCAGCATTTTTGAAATCCCGTGCTATTACAATATCACCCCGTGATAACCAGAATAGTAGAGAGTTAGACCCTTTCTTCATAGCCTGTTCAGAATAGCCGAGCGCCCTTTCAATCTCTCCTTTTCTTCCGAGTGCCATCGCTTTTAAGGCGAGCAATTCCGCGTTTATCCCGATTACCTCGCACGCCTTATCAGCCCATACTATTGCCTCATCAAATTCACCTAAGTCAATCAAGCAAAGAACCTGACCGCTCCAGGCTTCAGGGATATCAATTTTATAACTCAACGCCCTTGAATAATATCTCAATGCTGCCTCAAAATCACCATTTAACTGGGCATCCTGTGCTAATTTCAGATAATATGCATCATCAAATCCTTTTTTGATATCTGCTGGTTCGGGTTTCTGTTTTATAGAGATTTCAAGATTTTCAAATCTTCCCATATTTAAAATCTTCTCAGCAGCAACTTAATCCTGCCTCCTTCAGCAGTCTCCTGCACGAGCGTATAACCCTTTTTTGTTAACTCCTGTTTAACCTTTTGATAGGCATATTGCTGTTTGATCTTATTTAAAAACAGCCTGCCTACCTTGTTTAATTCCTCATTGGTCTTATTCTCACCGCTAACACAGATTGTAAACTTTCCCCTTACATCTTTTTTAAAGGTAACTGTAATCCCTTCTCTTGTAAAAACAAGTTCTTCTTCGGGTTTCAAAGATTCTTCAATGACTTCGCTCTTTTCATCAGCAAGTTCAATCTCGTTTATAGTCTTCTTTTCTACTCTTTTGACCTCAGTCTTTTTCATTAACTTAAAACCAAGACCCGCTGCTGCAGCAGCTGCCAGGGAACTGAAAACTGGCCAACCGCCAACAACTACTGGAACAATGATACATACTATCGACATATCACCCCCTATTATAATTCCAGTCTTCTCTTTTCTGCTGCTCCAGTTTCTTCCTCAGGTAGCGATGCCCTTCTCGTCCTTGTCTCCGCCCATCTCCTTAAACTTTCAATCTCTTCATACATCGTTTTTGATAATGGCACGGTTTCTTTTATCGCCTTCTCAATCGCTGCGGTGGTTAAATCCTCTCCTTTCTCGAAAACATCAAATAAAGCCGAGACAATTGCTTCCTCAATCTCCGCACCACTAAAACCTTCGGTTATTTTACTGAGATGGTCAATATCAAAATTTTTCGGGTCGCGCTTCCTTTTTGCAAGATGGATAGCAAATATCTCTTTTCGTTCACGGTAAGTTGGTAAATCTACAAAGAAAATTTCATCAAACCTTCCCTTTCTTAAAAGTTCAGGTGGCAACTGTGTAATATTATTTGCGGTAGCAATCACAAAGACTGGTGAGGTTTTTTCCTGTAACCAGGTGATAAAACTGCCAAAGACCCTTGCGGTAGTTCCGGCATCAGAGAATGTAGAACTCTGTGTCCCAGCGAACGCCTTTTCAATCTCATCAATCCACAATATCGCCGGTGCTACAGATTCCGAGACCTGGATTGCCTTACGCACATTCTCCTCTGATGAACCAACCAAACTTGAAAAGACTTTGCCCAGGTCAAATCTCAAAAGTGGCACGCGCCAGAGTGAGGCAAGTGCCTTGGCACATAGACTCTTACCACACCCTTGAACACCGATAAGTAAAACACCTTTCGGTGCCGGGAGCCCGAACTCTTTTGCCTTCTCTGAAAATGCCAGACTTCTTTTCCTCAGCCATTCTTTTAATATCTCTAATCCACCGATATTATTGAATTTCTCAGTTGAAGAAAAGTACTCCAGTAGCCCTGATTTTTTAATAATCTGTTCTTTTTCCGCAAGGATGATGGGTATGTCTTCCTCTTTTAATCTACCGCCCATCACCAGAGTTTTGGCGAAGACATTTTCAGCCTCATTTAATGTCAATCCAAGTGCTGATTTTAAAATTCTTTCCCTTTGTTCCGGATTAAGCGAAATCTTTAGCTCGGTTTTGGCATTTACCTCTTCAATAATCTGGGATAGCAATCCGTCCAGTTCTTTCAAGTCGGGTAGGTCAAGATTTAGAACAGTTATATCCTTCTCCAGTTCCATTGGTATCTTCATTCGCGGTGATAGGAGTATCAATGTCTTTAAGCTACCTTTTAGATAATCACTCAATTCTCTTAGTTTTCGCACCACGCTTGCTTCGTTCATAAATGGATGCAAATCTTTGAATACAAAAATTGCCTGCTCAACCATTTCCACTACATTATTGAGTGCTACAATTGGGTCGCAGGTCTGGGTATCAATCTTCTTTGATTGGATGGACTGTCCAAAAGGATAGAGCCCACGGGTAACTGACCAACAATAGACCTTTTTATCTCGTGCCCGGGCAATCTCGGCGATCATATTCTCTGCCCTTGCTTCTTCATAAGTTTCAATAAGTATTATCGGATATCGCGCCCGAATTAAAATCTCAAGCTCTTCCTTTTTGTTCACAAGATCCTCCAAAAATTCATAACCCTCGCCCCTTGTGGGCGAGGGAAGGGTGAGGGGTGTTATGTTCTTCCATTTGTCTTGCCATCTCCACCGCCATTCCATCCAGGTATTTAAATGCTACAATGCCATCCTCATTAATTACAATCTCCTGATTATCTGCCAGGCAATGACTCATTTCTCTCCTCAACTTAAATAGATCCAAAATTTTGATAATTATACCCTTATTTTTTGCATAGTCAAGTGCCTTGGCTATTTCATCCGCGCTAACCATTCGTGCTAATCCTTTGCTCGCAGCGGCAATCCGCCTATCTAATCTGTGCCCATCAGCGTCTTCTTTTTTATCCGTGTCAATCTGTGTATTTAAATATGGAAAGTAATTGGTCAACAGCCATAGCGATTTATACGGTATGTCCACGCTCATCCAGTCAATAATCTTCTTAAAGCAACAATCCAGATGTCCTGGTAAAAGGAGATGCCGAAGGATTACCTTATTCCTCGTTGCCTTTATATTCGCCGTCGTCGTTTCAAAATAATCTGCGCAAATTCGCATATTGTTTGTTTCTGTGCTCATCCGCGTACAAGTATTATTCCCGAAATGCATATCCGCCACAATAAATTCAAACCATTCGCTCAAAATTTGGTTAATTCGGGGATTATAGTATAAATTCGTATAGAATACCAGCGGAATTTTAGGTCTCAATTTTTCAATCAATTCAAAGATTGTAAGCAGATGCACACTCGGCTCTCCACCAATAAAACTTATCGTCTTTGGTTTTAATTTCTCAATTTCAGTTTCTATTTTTTCTATAAATCTATCATTCACTTCCACAAAATCCCTGCCCATCTGTGTTTTTTCTTTTCCTGTGCTAATCAGTGTATTCTCCTCCGCCACCGAGCAAAATATACAACGCAAATTGCATCCCGCAAAATAAATTGCATAGGTCGGCGCAATTTCTTCTATTTCATTTACTAATACTGCAGTATTGAATACCTTTGAATTCCTGTCTACACCGCAAAACCCTCTTTTACCCTTCAATCTATTCACACCGCAATTTCTTGGGCAGATATGACAACTTTCATATTCTTTTTCAATGGTCTCAATTATTCTATACATTTATTTAATTATAAATAAACATTCTCAAAAGTCAACAATTTATTTTGAGGTCGCTGAAAAGGTCCTTTTCTGTCGCCCTAAATCCTGATTTTCCTCAGGACAGGTTTATTTCAGGGTTTCAAAACGTGCTGATTTTTCATGATGCTGAAACAAGTTCAGCATGACAATATTGGTTAAATGTTAGTTGCAGCACAGCCTCTCACAGATTAGTTTAGCAATTTCACTTTTCCTTCTTTGTCACCCACCAGATGAACAGTATTGCAATTGCCGCGCAGACAATTCCAATAATGATGAATAGCCATTTAGGATTGATATCGCCAACTTCTATATAACTGATAAAGGCAATCAATATTAAAATTATTGCCCATATTCCCCTTGCCCGATTTCCCCACCTCTGCTCTTCGTATTTATCCCGCATGTTACTCTATTATAACAAAATCTTAGAGATTTACAATAGCCTCAAAATACACCCTCATCTTTACGCTTAATTCGCCTGACCCCATCTTGAGGTATGGGAATTCGAATAATTCCGAAGGTTGGGGTTTCAGGGGCAAAGCCCCTGATGATCTATCCGTCTTTCATCAAAATAAAATCTTACCCAAAATAAATTTAGATTCTCAGGCGAATAAGAGTATAGTTTTAGAATTGAATTAATCATGCTCTTTACTCC
>JBDRWD010000058.1 GCA_039802205.1 candidate division WOR-3 bacterium | reverse complement strand
TTTTCGGCGCGGAGATTGCTTAAGATTGCCTTATTGACGATGGTATCTGTAAATTTGCTGGTAGTACCGAAGCGGATACCTGAATAGACCATCGCCCTTAACATATAAAATTTATCCTGAAGCACACCAGGCAGTCCGACTGGTCCTGGGACATTTTTCAATGCCAGCCAGATACCCTTTTCCACTGCCGGTAATAATAGAGGTCGGAGCAAAGGATTATTCCCACCGTGGAAGATACCATACAATAAGTTTTTCATGAGAAAATTATTGATTTTGACCTTTGTCTCCAGTTTCATACAGAGAATTATATTTAAAATCGAGATGGTGTCAATAAAGTAGATTTAACACTTAAGTCTCGAAGAGATCACCCTATCTCAATTTTACATTCAGCATGATTGATCGGGCAATCTCCAAGAATTTCTGCAATTGCGTTTCATCAAATTGCTTATTCCGGTACTCTTTTTTATAGGCATTGAGCGCAATATAGCGCTGGAGTGCCCATAACCGGGCGCCTTTGATCTCCGCGCCAATTTGTCTGAGGCCTTTTTCATCAATCAACCCCGGCACACAGGTCGTCCGGAATTCGTAATCGATATCAGAGTTCAACAGGAGGTTGATGGATTTTTTAATCTTATCGATCAAATCCGGCTGGGATTGAGGTTTTTTTCCGACGGCAAGAAAATAGCGGGTATCCAGGGGTGCCTTTATATCCATGGCGACATAATCCACGATTTTCAATTCCAACATTCGGCCGAGTTCTTCGGGTAGTGACCCATTGGTATCGAGTTTTATTTTTAAATTATTTTTGTGTGCAATTTCGGCAATCGTCATTATTGCTTCGGGAAAAAGTAAAGGCTCGCCGCCGGTGAGCACGATGCCATCGATCCAGTTTTTTTTCTTTAAGACGATTTTAAAAAGCTCCTCAATTTCATAAACTGGAAATTTTTCGGGATGGGTGATGAGACGCCAGTTCTGACAATAAGGACAGCGAAAATTACACCGATCAAAGAAGAATACCGAGGTTATCTTGCCATCCCAGTCAATGAGCGAGGTTTCAATAAAGGCACGGATCATCAGCTCGTCTGTGCCGGAAAGATTTTACCAGGATTGAGGATATTGTTCGGATCAAACTCTCTTTTTATCCTCAACATCATTGCCTGTGTTTTTTCATCAAGGGCAAGACCGAGGTAAGGTATCTTGGAGAGCCCCACGCCGTGTTCAGCGGTGATGGTCCCGCCCAAGGCGATCGTTATCTCATAGATATTCCGGCGCAACCGGCCGAGAAAATCGGGATTTGTTAAGAGGGATTCATCGTCACAACCGACATCGGTATGTATATTGCCATCACCGAGATGCCCGAAGGCATAAAGCCGTGTATGGAATCGCTTGAGGCATTCTTTCAACTGTTGGATGAGAATTGGGATTTTGTTTTTAGGTACGACCAGGTCTTCGCGGGCGATGATTTTTGTATACGCCTTCAAGGATTCGCCAATCTTTCTTCTTATCTCCCATATCCGCTGCCGGTCATGGCTTGATTCTGCTACCAGCACATCCGCGGCGTTGAATCGCAAGGCGATATCACCAATTCTTTCCCAGATTTTTTTCAAATAGGTTTTATCGTTGCCATCTATCTCCACGATGGTATGACCGTCAAGCGAACTATGGGGAATTTCTCGACCCAGATATCGCTCCACCAGTCTTACCACTTCTCCATCCATGAGTTCAATGGCTGTTACATCAAGACCAGTGCGCAGGACTTCTAAGGCAAATCCAGTAGCATCGTTTGGGGTTTTAAAAGGAATATAAAGGTCAACGATGATTTCCGGGCGCACCAATGTTTTTATTGTCGCCTCGCTGATGATGCCCAGTGTGCCTTCGGAACCGATGAAGAGACTGATCAAATCATAGCCAGTCACATTTTTTAAAATCTTTCCTCCCAATCGGATAACTGCGCCGTCAGGCAGAACGATTTCCAAACCGGTGATGTAATTTTTTGTCACACCGTATTTCATCGCTCGGGGTCCTCCTGCGCATTCGGCGATATTTCCGCCGATGGTACAGGAATCGAGACTTACCGGATCAGGGGGAAAGAAGAGGTTATAGGGGAGAAGGTCCCGATCCAGTATGCCGGTGATGATACCGGGCTCAACGCGCACCATCATATTTTCTTCATCAACCTCTTTGATTTTATTCAGCCGCTCCAGAGATAATACAATCCCATGATACAAAGGGACCGCACCCGCGGAAAGACTCGTTCCTCCACCCCTGGGAGTAACAGGGATGCGGTTCTCACTTGCAATTTTCATTATCTCGGATATCTCCGCGGTGCAAACTGGCTTTACCACTACCTCGGGCATTTCATGGTAGAGAGGGGTTTCATCGTGGGCATAGTTTTCCAACGCCTCAGGATCGGTGAGCACATTTTCCTTGCCCACGATTGTACAGAGACGGTTGATCAGTTTTTCATCGACCTGGTTATACATATCTCTTCAACTCATTTTTTATTTTGGTTATATCACCTTGTTCTGGGAGAAAGGGAAAGTTGCGTATATCCTCACCGGGCAGGGAGTCCGAATATGGACGGTTACAGGCAACTTCACCATCCAGACCCGGGCAGCCACTCGTCATGAATGGCTTTCCCGAGTCAATGATACTTAAAAGTTTATCTTCTGGTATGTTGAAAGAGATCAGTTGGTCCTGGTCATTGAATGCAAAGTCTTCGTAGCGGGCAAGGTTATTGTTTATCAGATAACGGGCGAGTTGCATCCTGCGGTAGGTTCCTGCGGGTGGTTGAGGGTGGTTTGCTAAAAGTGAATCCGGTTCTGGAAAGAAACTGAAAAGATGTGTTTCAATACCCTGGTCATGGGCATGCTGAATCGTTGCAGCCATTTCTTTTTCGGTTTCACCGAGTCCGACGATCAGATGAACTCCGACCCGATTACGGCCAAAGACCTGGACTGCTTCAGCAAGTGCCTGCCAGTAGCGATTCCAGTCATGCGGTCCATTAACACCTCGACCGCGGAGTTTTTCAAATAACTGGGGAGTAGCAGCATCAACCGCAATGCCCAGTCGGTCTGCGCCGGCTTCCTTCATTTCTGCAAAATCCGAATAGTTAAGGATGGTCGGAGCCGCGAGCACCGAAATGGGAAAAGGGGTTTCGGTTTTTAATATTTTTATGATTTCCTTGGTATCCTTTACTGCCCGGCGATTGGTGATCATGGAGATGCAGATTCTTTTAATATAGTCGATCTTTGCCTTCATCTGTTCTATCACGCTGGTCAATGGATAACTGTCCCATGCCACCCTGATGAAACTTTTTTCACTATACCCACCGGGTCTTTTCAGGGATAAACCACAGTAGGCACAATTACCTGCACAACCACCCTCATAGGTCAGGAGGATGTTTATACAGGGTGATTTTGCATTACGGTAAAAAAGACCATATTTAAAACCTAAGACCATGGCGGCGGCCTGGCTGATCCGGACATAGCCTGGACTTTCTTTTTTCATTTGCCACCCCTTTCTAAAACGAACAACAAATCTTCGCCCATTCAATCGCTAAGTCATCGTGCTGGGCTTTGGCTACGGCTTCATCAGCCGGCAGGGCGATGCGATTTATTCCGCATTCTAATGCCCATAAATCTATCTCGGAAACACCCCGCTTCCGGGCACAACCGAGTGCCAGAGCGACCTGCGGCATCTTAAAGCGTGCATAGATGATCAAGCGCGCGATATCCTCAGCAGAAGGTGTCTGGACTTTTTCCATGGGTGTTCCGGGCAGGGGCATGAGGCTTACGAGCACGATGGTTTCAACCGGTAGGATGCTGAGAAGGTCTATCGCCCGGTACTCGCCGATGATTCGACCATAATCGATACCGATAACGATATGAGGAATTACTGTTATGCGAGCATTGAGAAGATTTTCGATCGTTTGGAAGATTTCCCTGACACTTATTTTTGTATGGTATACCCGCCTGATTGTTTCATCAGCACCGATGACATCGATGAGCGCTTGGTCTAAACCTGCGTCTTTTAGCTGATAACAGGTTTCGGGATCAAGAATCCCGCAATGTAGAGAAATTTTTAGATTGGTCTTTTCTTTGAGCCTTTTAATTGCCGGGATAAACTCTTTAATCGGCAGGGTATGGTTGGTATCAAAGCCACCGCTTAACAAAAACCCGACAGCCTGGTCTTTAGCCAGTCTTTCACCAACCGCTATTAATTCATCAAAGTCGCGAACCGGTATCATCGTATGAAGCAATTTCCCCTGGCAATGGTGACAATGGAGCTGACAGGATTGCCCGGTGATTGAGATTGCAGGAAAATTGCCCCGGATTCCATTGTAATAAAACATCCCCGGAATATAGAAAGTTATTTTCCGGCCATGGTGTGAGTAGGAGAGCTCTCGGGCTTTATGAGCCAGATCTTTCAATTCATCCATAGTATTCCGGAAAAGAAACCCAGCAAACTTTTAATAATTCATGGAGTCTATCCCATTCTACTTCCATTTTTTTTCTTTTTTGAAGCGCCCGGTTCAGTTCTGCAAAATAGCGCTGTCGCCATTCATCCTCATAAGAGATCAGATAATCGAGGTTGTTGTTTTTTAAAGCCTTGATTATTGCCCGGCCAGCTGATTTTCCGCAGACCACTGCCTGGGGAATACCAGCACCGGTTATTGGGTGGGTCTGCCCAGCAGCATCTCCGACAAGGAGGATATTCTTCCAAACCGTTTTTGGAACCGGACCACCTACTGGAATAAGCCCGGTCGTGATGCGGACCGGGCTATCTAAAACTTTTTTCTCTTTTACCAAACGCGCGACAAATTGAGAGAATAGTTCTTTAACTTTTATCCGGTGTCCGGTTTTGACCCCTATACCGACATTTGCGGTTCTTTTCTTAGGAAATACCCAACCATAGCCCCCAAATAAGGCTGGATCAAAATAGACCTCGGTATAATCCATGTTTTTTAACAGGGGGAGTTCCTGTTGATAGGCGATGACATAATCTTTATAACGGCCATTGATGAGCTGATTCACCCTGGAATTAGGCCCATCCGCACCTACCAGTATCCGCGCATCAATTTTGACTATCTTACCTTCTCTCGCTAACCAGATTTTATCATGCTCAATCTTTAGAAATTCGGTCTTTAACCAGAGGATTGCTCCATGCTGGAGGGCATCGACCAGCAATTGTTTATCGAATACTGAGCGATGGATTAAATAACCGGGTGCAGAAAATTCATATACCTGATTGTCAGGAAAATAAACCCGTAATCCGGTTATTCTTTGCGCAATCGCATCGTCTGAAACCGCAATTTCCTGCAAAAGGAGTGCGGGGATGTATTCTCCACACTGGACAGGTATGCCCACCTCTTTCTTTTTATCAATGATCAGGACTCTCAATTTTTCCCGAGCTAAAACTTGGGCAGTAGCCGCTCCGGCTGGACCTGTCCCTACGATGACGACATCATAAGTCATTGAGCACCTTCACCAATAACCCGATATTGAGATGGGTTTGATTTTCAAATTCTCCTTTATATGCAAATGTGGCTTTGCCTAAATCATAGCAGGTTTCGCTGTTGATGTCAAGGAGGATAGCCGGGATTTTTGTCTGTTCAAAAGTCTTCTGATGTTTGATATAGAATTGTTCGCAGCAACAGCCGATATATGCTGGCCGGGTTGTGGATTTCAATTTCTTTAATTTTCGGACTAAATCTTCAAAACTGGTGATGGTTATCGGGTAAAGATCGTGCTCGTGGGATAATTGATATGCGACACCCACACTACAACCTTCACAGACCGTGCAGAAATTTTGATAACGATAAACACAGGTGGGCGATTTGGCGCAATAGGGTAGAAGAAGATACCGAGGTCGCTGGTTTATTATCTCTTCATATGTGCCGTTGACGAGAAAGATGTGATTGGACTGTTCGGGTGTGAAACCGATTTCGATCATCTTCAATTTTTCAAAGAAGCTGTCAATTATCTTTAAAAAATCGGTAAGTGTGACCTGAGGTAGATAAATGTCCGGATTATTTTGAAAATAATCTTTAAGTTCTCTTATCATCAATTCCCGTTCCAATGGCATATCCTTAAAAATGGATTCTAAATCAAATAGTGCCCGGGATGGATAGGCAAAGAAATCGCCCATCAGGATGAGACTCTGCAGACGTCGACGCCGGAGGTTGGTGATGAAAAAAGCCTTTATCTTGCCACCCTTGCTCAGTTGAGTGGTATAGATTACCGGCTGCTCAAAAACCGGCATACGCACTTTATACAGCCATTTTTCAGAGCGGAATTTTTTCAGATATTCGGGTAATAATTTTTTCTCCATCTCCGTGAGATCGGATTCAATCAGATCTATCCGGAAATGCGTTGCAAAACATTCGCGGATTAAGGTTTTGAGCATTTTTAAATCCGGGGTATAACCTAGTTCCCATTTTATACAGGTGACACGCTCTTTGAGCGAATCAATCTCATGTTTTTTCAATTTTTCAATCGGCACCCGGAGCACCCGGAGCATCGTCTCCACATCAAAATCAACCAGGAGTGTCCCCTGGAATAAAAAGGCTTTTCCCTCTTCGGCACCACCGGTTCCAGAAATTTTCCGACCGTTTACTTCAATATCATTGCGTCCCCGGAAACGGGCATTGATGCCCAAAGATTGGAGTAACTGGATTATGGGCTGGGATAATTTTTTGAATAAATCGGTGTTGGGTGGATGGTGATTGAAGAATTCTTTCCGGGCAATGACCTCCCATCCGAGTTGTGTTCGATCAAAAAATACCGTTCCACCGCCGGTAATGCGCCGGTTGATTTCAATCCCCATCTGGCGACAGTAATCCATCCGGACCTCCTGTTCAATCGATTGATGAAAACCGACGAGCACCGCTGGTGGGTAAAACTGAAGCACGCGGATGGTATTGGGGATTTTATCTTGGGCGCAGAGTTCAAGGAGCATCGCATCTATTGCCATATTCTCGGCAGCGGAAAGGGCACCGGTATCTAAAAAACGCCAGGCTTTTTTCTCGTTCAATATTTCCCCCTCTGGATGGAGAGGACTATTCCGATGGCGAGGAAACATGCCAGGAGTGAAGAACCACCATAGCTGATAAAAGGTAAGGGGACGCCGGTGATGGGTAGGATACCCAAGGTCATGCCGATGTTGATGAATGTTTGATACCAGAACCAGGTAAGGATGCCGATGACCACCAGGCTGGAAAATTTATGCTTTGTCTCATGGGCAATGCGCAATAGCCGGTAGAAAAGAAGGATATACATGAATGTCACAATGAGCACCCCGAGCAATCCGAATTCCTCGCCGATGCAGGAAAATATGAAGTCGGTGTGTCTTTCCGGAAGAAATTCTAATTTTTTTTGAGTGCCGGAAAGGAATCCTTTGCCCAGCACCTGCCCGGAACCAATTGCAATCTTGGATTGGATGGATTGCCAGGAGATACCTTTGGGGTCAATCCAGGGAGAGAGGAAGGCAATGATTCTTTTTTGTTGGTAAGACTTCAGTGAATGCCATATCAAGGGCGTGATGAGCCCGGTGATAGGATTGATGATAATATGATACAAAATCTCGGTTAATTTTTTCCGCGAGTAGACAAAGATTCCGAATATTACCATAAAACCTAACCATATGTAAATGGAGAAACTGGTGAAAGCAGAGATCAAAGGTGAGAAGAAGATCAAAATCTTCTCAAAGGGCATACCCGCCCAAAAGAGCATCACACACATGATCGGAAAGAAAATCTGTGCTGCCCCAAGGTCGGGTTCCATAAATATTAGCGAAGAGGGCAAGGCAATGATCAAAAGTGGAATGAAAAAATCGGCAAATTTTTCCAGTTTTTTTCTTTCACTGAGATAACTGGCAAGAAATAGAATGGTGCCGATTTTGGTGAATTCGGATGGTTGGAGAGAGAAAAATCCGATGTTGAACCAGCGCCGAGGATAGCCTGAGGCATAAAAAAGGACTAAACCCGTCGCCAGCAAACAGAGGAGGTAAAACAAGAATGAAAAGGCAGACCAGAAACGGACGGAGAATTTGCTTACAAGTAGTGAGAAGAATATCCCCAAAACCAGCCAGATCGTCTGTTTCAAAAGATAGTTGCTGCCGCCTGTGGAAAAAATCATCGCCAGTCCGATTAAGGAGATCAGGGCAGAGAAAAAGAGTATACGGAAGTCATTCTGTTTCATGGCTATACCGCTTTTCAATTTCGGAAAAGATTTTGATGATTCTACCTACCAAAGGTGCTGCAACAGCACCGCCGTGTCCAGCATTTTCCACCAATGCACAGACCAGGATGCGGGGTTTTTCTGTTGGAGCATAGCCTACAAAGAGGGCATGGTCTTCACCATGGGGATTTTCCGCAGTTCCGGTCTTGCCGCTTACTTCATAACCGTAAACCCGGGCAAGGGTGCCTGTACCTACTAAAACTACGCGGTGTAGTGCCTCCCGTACCGTTTGGAGTGCCTCTATATTTTTGTTTATTTTTTTGATTGTTGGGGGTTGATGGAGTTTGAGATGGGGTACGACCAAGACATTTTCCTGATTAGCGAAGAGGGTGTAAGCACGGGCGAGCTGGAGCGGAGTAGCAAGGATATCGCCCTGTCCAATGCTAAGATTATAGATATGCCCCTCGGTCCAAGATCGTCCATACTTTTTGTTTAAATAATTCCGGTCCGGGATTAATCCACCTTTTTCCTGGGGAAGATCAATCCCCGTTGGCTGACCAAATCCCAATTCATAGAGGATTTCGGCGATATTATCTATGCCTAAAAATTTGCCCAATTGATAAAAATAAACATCACAGGAATGGGTTATTGCCTCAACAAGGTTTAAACTTCCGTGAATTTTCCAACAGCCAAAGATACGGTTGCCCAATCTAAGACCCCCGGTGCAGGGTTCAAATCTTTTTTTCGGTTCGATCAATCCTTTGTCCAGTGCTACGAGTGCCAGGAATGGTTTGATCGTGGAGCCGATTGGATAACAGCTCATTGTCGCGCGATTGAACATCGGAGCATCTTGAGAATTGATCAATGCATTCCATTCAGCAGCCTTGAGTCCCCGGACGAAACGGTTAGGGTCGTAGCCCGGTTTCGAATATAATACATATACTTCACCGTTCTGGGGATTGAGGGCAACGACTGCTGCGCGGGGATAAGGTTTGAGGAGCTGGGCGGTGGAATCACACAATTCTAAATCCAAAGTGGTGTAAAGGTCGTCGCCCGGCACTGGTGGCACCGGCCGATATTCAGCGACTTTACCCACCTCCCTGCCCAGAACATCTACCTCCACATAATCTATCCCGTCTTTGCCGCTTAACTCTTTTTCATATTGTTCTTCAATACCGGTCCGACCGATATAATCGCCAATCTTGTATTCTTTCATCAGTTTCAGTTCGACATCGGTTATTTCACTCACATAACCTAAAACATGGCAGAATAAATCGGCATAGGGATAGTTGCGCACAGGTTCTACACCTACTTCTATTCCGGCTAATTCCGAACGATGTTCTTCAATCATTGAAACCTGTTTAAAAGAGATATCCCGGACGATCTTTATTGCAACATAGGGATTTTTTTCAATTTTGAATTTTTTTTTGATTTCAGTGGTATCTATACCGAATATCTGGGCAATCTTTGTAATGGTTTTTTGTTCGGCTAATGCCGGAATGATTGAAACATAAAACGCCGGACGTGTATTGGCGAGCACACGGCCATAGCGGTCATAGATGTTTCCCCGGGGGGCGATGATATACTTTTTCTTTATCCTATTTTCCTCGGATAACCGATGGTAATATTTCCCTTCAAATATCTGGAGTTTAAAACTGAAGAACAGAATAAGCACAAAACTGAGCAGAATTGCAATCTGTAAAAAACGATATTTTTTTAACTCCGGATCCATACCTTATAAAAAAGTTTCTGGAGGATAAAGAAGATTGGGAGACAGAAGATAAGGGTTAAAATCAAGGTATTCCAATTTGCCATGCGTCCCCCGATTATATAGACTAGTAAAACTCGAAGGAGATAGAAGATAAAGAAAATCAAGATTAGGGTTAATGGTTCCCGGACAAAATATTTTCGGAGCAGTACCAACCCTTGGGCTAAAAGTAAAAAAATCAGCATATTAAGTCCCAGGGATAATGGATAATAGAGGTCAATCAATAAACCCATAAAGGCACTGAAGATAAGGGCAGATTTATCATCTTCGTTGAGGACGACAAAATAAAGCAGTATGGTGAGAAGGTCAATGAAGGAATTGAGGGGCAAAAATAGATAGCTGATAATCACATACCACAGATAACGCATATGCTTTAGTAGATTACATAGACATAATGCAAAGCATTGATACTTATTGCTGGTTCAATTTCAACCTCTTTAAAAAATAAGTCTTCTTTCTTTTTTATATTTTTGACCACCCCGATTAATAATCCGCCTGGAAAGATGTCGCTCAAACCCGAAGTATAAATGGAATCTCCAATCTGCACATCGTCCTTAGACTTGATATATTCCAAGTAATGGCTGGTTCTTTTTTTGACGATGCCATAGATACCCGAACGGCTATCGACCGCACTGATGGCAAAGTCCACATTTTCTATTGTCTCCACAATTGCGGTGTTTTCCGCCAACGATTTTATCCTGCCTACGATACAATTTTCCAACACGACCGGTGCATTCAGATTCAGTCCGTGTGTCGAGCCTTTATCCAGATACAAAAAACCGTTGAAATTCTGGGGGTCACGACCAATAATATTGGCTTTTAATAAACGCAGGTGGGCAGTTAAGATGGTGTCTGCGGCTTTATACTGTTCGAGTTGATAGCGGAGCGCCTGGTTTTCGATCTGAAGTTTGCTCACTTCGGTTTCCAGGTAGTCAATCTTCTTCTGTGAGGTCTCAAGATACTGGATATACCGGTAAGATACCCGTAACGGGAGAAGCAATATTTCACCAATTTTATTGCTCAGATAAAGGTCCGCCTGGGGGTTGAGAAGTATGAAGGTTAATGCGATTACCAGAAGGCTGGCGAATAAAACTAATTGAATGCGGGACAACTATTCTCGCTTCAAGGTAAAGATGACCTTTTCATATTTTTGCATATCTTCAAGGATCTTGCCGGCTCCATAGACCACAGCCTTATTGGGTTGTTCGGCGACCGTCACCGGTAGATTTGTCTCTTCGCGAATCAGGGTATCGATCCCCCTTAATAATGAGCCTCCACCGGCCATGTAAATGCCAGAATTTACAATATCTGCGGCGAGTTCAGGTGGGGTTTTCTCCAAGGTGCTCCTCACCGCTTCAATGATCATGGAGAGCGGCTCCTGAATCGCTTCTCTCACCTCGTGGCTGGTGATTTTGATCGTTTTAGGGATGCCTTTAACCAGATCCCGCCCACGAACTTCCATCGTTCTTTCCTCTTCAGTAGGGAAGGCATTACCGATCGCAATCTTGATTTCTTCGGCAGTCTGTTCCCCAATTATGAGATTATAATTTTTTTTGATATACTGGACGATGGCATCGTCCATTTCGTCCCCAGCGACCCGGATTGAGTTGTTAGTAACAATCCCGGAAAGGGCAATGACTGCGATTTCGGTAGTACCTCCACCGATATCGATGATCATATTCCCCTGAGGTAGATGGACCGGAAGATTTATGCCGATGGCTGCTGCGATCGGTTCCGAGACAAGGTATACTTCCCTTGCCCCAGCTGCTTCTACCGAATCCCGCACAGCTCTTTTCTCAACCTCAGTAATACCTGATGGCACGCAGATGATCACGCGAGGTCGGGTGAAGAGTTTCTTTTGCTGAATTTTTTCAATAAAGGCGCGCAGGAGCAGTTCCACCATTTCAAAATCAGCGATCACCCCATCCTTCATCGGCCGGATTGCCCGGATATCCTCGGGAGTCTTACCAAGCATCCGTTTGGCTTCTTCGCCTACTGCAACGCATTTCTTGGTTTTGATATCCACCGCCACGACCGTTGGTTCGTTAAGGACGATACCCCGGCCATGGACATAAATTAAGGTGGTGCAGGTCCCCAAATCTATTGCCACATCACTTAAAAAATGGCTTCTTAAATTCTTAAAGAAATTGCCGATGTTGAATGCCAAAGGTAGCCTCCTTGTGGAATATAATATTTATTTTTTCGTCCATGTCAAGCAAATGATTGTTGACGTGGACAAAAACTTGGGTATATTTATTTAATGACAAAAAAATTCAAACTCGGTCCTTATAATTATTGTGATTACCGTTGTGACCGGTGTGCTGAACAGGCCGATTGTCGGGTTTACAAAGAGAATCAAGAACGGATTTTACAGCATTATTTAAAAGGCGAAGATCCGAACGATCCAGAAATTTTTTTGAATGATTTGAAGGAAATATTTGAAAAAACCCAGAAGATGATAGAACAGGCAGCTTTAGAACAGGGAATTGAACTTGGTGAAATAGTAAATTCAAAAACACCTGACCCTCATAATTATTTAGTCTATAATCTTGCCTATGATTATTTCCAGCGTGCCCACAAAATTATAGCCGATCTGGAAGCCCAAGGAATACCTGAAACATTAAAAGAGGCATTTGAGGATTTTGTCTGGTATCATACACTACTGGTAGCAAAAACCGGGAGATTGGTTAGCTCTTTTGATGATGAATTCTTTGATCCGGAGGCCCGACGCATGGAAGAAGAAGCTACTCTCCAGGTGATCCAGAAAGGTATAGATCTTTCCCGCAATGCCTTGAATAAAATGCTCAATGAATTACCGGACAATTTTCAGGAGATAGTGGATTTGCTTGATTTATTAAAAAGATTGGAGATACAGTTGAAGACTGCGATGAGAGAAAAACAGGAGGAAGGCTAACAATTGAGCTGGTCCTTGAGGGGAGAATGGGATTGAAAAATTTTGTATTCAGAGTAAAAAATACCATTGAGACCCACAAAATGTTTCAGGGAGTCAAAAAGGCGGTGCTTGCGTTCTCTGCTGGACCAGATTCTGTTTGTCTCCTTGATGTTTTGAAGGAGATTTATGCAGGGAAGATCGACTTTACTCTGGTCTATGTAAATCATGGTCTGCGACCCCGGGGTGCTTTGAAAACAGAGGAAGAACTCACTGCCTATTATGCGAAAAAATATGACTGTGATTTTGCAATTATAAAAATCAAGGTTCCCAAAACTGATAAGGGACTGGAGGCGGAAGCTCGGGTCCGTCGCTATCAGGCATTGCAGGAATATGCCCGGAAGATTGGGGCTGCGCGGATTGTGCTTGGTCATCATCTGGATGATGTAGTGGAGACATTTTTTTTGAATCTGGTGCGGGGTAGTGGCAATATTGGACTCCAGTCAATCCCACCAGTGAAGCTGCCGTTTGTTCGACCGTTATTAGATGTTCGGAAAGACGAAATTTTGGATTATTTAAGATCGAGACATTTGAAATTTTCACAGGATAAGACCAATCTTGATATCCAGTTCCGCAGGAATTTCATCCGCATAAAGTTAATTCCCCTTCTTTTGCGCTTAAATCCCCGACTCCATGAGACGATAAAAAGAGAGATCGCAATTCTCCACAACGACGAAGAATTTTTAGAGCAGATAGTACGCCGGGTGTATAAGAGGTGTATCCAGACGAAGAAAGATGGTTTACTCCTTGACTTAGCCCGTCTGATGCGGTATAATAAAGCAATAAGAAATAGGGTATTGATGAAGGGAATAATGGAATTGAAAGGCGATTTAATCGGGATTGAGAGTAAACATATTGAGAGTGTATGGAGTCTAAGAGATAAACAAAGTGGCCGTCAGATTTTTCTTCCGGCTGGTCTTTATGCCCAGAAGATTTATGATAATATCTTTCTGGGATGGAAAAAGAAGAATAATCAGGAAAATGAAAAAGAGATTGTCGCAGGGAAAGAATTAATTTTTGATGGGTTAAAAATTGCGACCGAAATCGTATCGAATTGGCATGGGAATAAGAATTTAAAGAATTGTGAGTTATTTGATTATAACCATCTTTCATTGCCTTTATTTCTAAGGCACCGGAAAGATGGGGATGTAGTATTGATAAAAAACGGCAAGAAGAAATTGAAAGAGATCTTGAATGAAAAAAGGGTGCCGGTCAATGAAAGAGACGGTGTTGTGCTTCTATGCGATCAGAAAGGGATATTATGGGTTATGGGAATCTATCGGGCATATCGGGCATTGGTCAGCAAAGAGACCAAAAAAATCCTGAAGGTGGCGTTTGAATATCTTAATTAAAGAAGAAGATATCAAAAAAAGGGTAAAGGAATTGGGTAAGGAGATAAATAACGACTATAAAGGAAAAACGCCCATTCTCATCGGTGTGCTCAAAGGGGCATTTGTGTTCCTTGCCGATTTGCTTCGGGAACTTGAGATACCAGTGGAGATTGATTTTTTAGGTATATCAAGTTATACCGGGACAAAATCAAGCGGGATTGTTCGTATCACCCAGGATTTATCTTTGAATATTGAGGACCGAGATGTGATTCTGGTAGAGGATATCGTGGATTCCGGGCGAACTCTGGATTATATTATCAATAACTTGAAGATAAGAAAGCCGAGAAGCATTGCGGTCTGCACGCTCTTGAATAAAAAAGATGCGCGGGTAGTTGATGTTCTCCTCACATATGTTGGTTTTAATATTCCCCGCGTCTTTGTTGTAGGCTATGGTCTGGATTATGAGAATAAATTCCGGAATTTAAAATATATCGGGGTTTACCATGGCGAATAACAAGAAACAAAAGAGTAAAGCTTGGCAGACAGTCCTGATCTGGACACTGCTCTTTTTATTGGTCTGGTTTGGGATGCAGTATTTCTCAAACCAGGGTAGCCGCTCCGTCACCATTCCTTATTCTATCTTCATCCGCGAATTGAAGATAAGAAATGTAGAAAGGGTGACGATCACCGAACGGTCAATTCGGGGAACATTCCACAATCCGATACCATATGAAGGGAAAAGTTATCGGGAATTCAATACCTTGATTCCCTTTGAGGATACAAAACTCATCGATGAACTTTTAAAGTATAATGTAGAAGTTTTCGTCAAGCAGCGCTCGGGGTGGAGCGACATATTGATTGGAATAATACCTTGGTTGGTGCTCATAGGTATCTGGGCTTTATTTCTGCGCCAGATGCAATCCGGACAGAATAGGGCACTGGGATTTGGTAAAAGTCGGGCAAAGATTGTCTTGGAGAATAAACCTTCCACAACCTTCAATGATGTGGCTGGTGTTGAAGAGGCAAAGCAAGAATTACAGGAAGTGATTGAATTTTTAAAAGAACCGAGGAAATTCACCCGCCTCGGAGGTAGGATTCCTAAAGGGGTGTTACTTTTAGGCCCACCGGGCACAGGAAAAACGCTAATGGCAAGGGCGGTCGCCGGAGAGGCTGGTGTGCCTTTTATCTCTATCAGTGGCTCGGATTTTGTAGAAATGTTCGTCGGTGTTGGAGCATCCCGGGTACGGGATTTATTTGATACCGCCAAGAGGCATTCACCCTGTATTGTCTTCATTGATGAGATTGATGCGGTGGGCAGACTCCGTGGTGCGGGTCTTGGTGGTGGTCATGATGAAAGAGAACAGACTTTAAATCAACTTTTAGTTGAGATGGATGGATTTGAGGTGAATGAGGGTATTATTCTAATGGCTGCAACGAACCGTCCGGATATTCTTGATCCTGCACTCTTAAGACCCGGGAGATTTGATCGGGTGATTGTTCTTGACCGTCCGGATGTGCGTGGACGGCTGGGAATCTTGAAGGTCCATACAAGAAGAACACCCCTGGGACCGGATGTGGATTTAGAGGTTCTCGCCCGTGGTACCCCGGGATTTTCAGGGGCAGACCTCGCTAATATGGTCAATGAAGCCGCCCTCCTGGCAGCACGCCGTAATAAAGATAAAGTTACCATGCAGGAATTTGAAGATGCGAAGGACAAAATTCTGATGGGCGTGGAGCGAAAAAGTCTATTGATATCGGAAGATGAAAAAAGACTTACCGCTTACCACGAATGCGGTCATGTGCTGGTATCCAAGTTTTTACCGGGTATGGATCCGATCCATAAGGTTACGATTATTCCTCGTGGTATGGCTCTGGGTGTGACGCAGGCATTGCCGCTGGACGAACGGCGGACTTATTCAAAGACTTATTGTTTCAATCAGCTCGCCTTTATGTTGGGTGGAAGGGTTGCAGAAAAACTGGTTTTGGGTGATCTTTCTACGGGTTCGGGAAATGATATTGAAAAGGCGACAAAACTTGCCCGCAAAATGGTGTGTGAATGGGGGATGAGTGAGCGACTTGGACCCTTGACTTATGGTGAAAAGCAGGAGGAGATCTTTTTAGGTCGGGAAATCGGCATACATCGTGATTACTCTGAAGCGACTGCCCGGGAAATCGATGAAGAGGTAAAAAGTATCATAAAGAAAGCCGAGGCGATTGCGGAGGAGATCATCAAAAATAATATAGATAAATTGAAATTGCTGGCGGAGAAACTCTTGGAGAAGGAAATTTTAAGCGGCGATGAGATTGATGAGATAATCGGGTTGAAAAAGGAAAAATAGCGACTGAATTTTTATGAATACCAGTCATCAGAAGATTGAGAGCATTTATGGACAAAAAAAAGATTGAGCAGGCAGTAAGGATAATTCTTAAAGCAATCGGTGAAGATATAAACCGTGATGGTTTGAGAGATACACCTCGGCGGGTGGCGGAGATGTACGAAGAGATTTTTGCAGGTGTGGGGCAGGATCCGAAAAAGGAACTTAAGACCTATCGGGCAAGAAATGAAAATGAGATGATACTGGTAAAAGATATTCCATTTTACTCAATTTGTGAGCATCATTTATTGCCATTTTTTGGAAAGGCACATATTGTCTATATTCCAAAAGAGAACAAGATTACCGGATTTTCTAGCCTGGTGCGGGTGATTGATGTGATGTCTAAGAGGCCATTGTTACAAGAAAGATTGACCCATGAGATTGCGGATTTTCTGATGGCAAATTTAAAACCGATGGGTGTGCTGGTGGTGATTGAGGCAGAGCATTTGTGTCTTTCAATGATCGGAGTTAAGAAACCAGGTACTTTGACAGTGACCTCAGCAATCCGCGGTGTGATGCAATCCCCCGCAACCCGGGCAGAGGCATTTTCATTGATAAAAGGTAAATAAGATCTACATTTTTGGTTTTCCTCGTTTATCATTTCTTTTGATGCAAGTTTAAGCCTCCAATGAGATTGGCAAAAAACTGAAATAGAAGGATATTTTAGTTATCTTGGTTATTCATAACTTTTGACAGGACTAAAAGGTACTGGTTGGATGTTTATATGCATATTTATTATTTAGACACTTCGGGCAACCGGGATGAATATATGTTGGGTTAGATACAATAATGGATGGGACATCTCTTACAATTAGTGGAGGTAGAACTTCCCCGGGTTATGTTGACTCAGTTAGATGTGGTTATGGTGGAAATGAGTAGTATCGAAGGAGATGCGGGTTGGTTTCTTATTGTGTATATATGAAGCGCAGAGGCTACTTGGTTTGGAATTGGAAAGATGGTAGCAATGGCTAACGAGAATACTCGGACCGAGATCAGAAAGAGATACTAAGAGGCATTACGCCAATTCACTCTTGAAAAAGAATAGAGACCGGGATAGAGAGAAAGGGCGGCTCTGCCACCCTTTCTTATTTCGTTATTCCTTCGCTAACAGCACCAAAAGAATCACAAACATATAAGCAACCACAGCCACTAAAATCAATTCCTCCATCTTAACAACACCCTTAACGAAAAATATCTCTCCTTCTTGAAATCACAAAAACCCTCCTCAATCCGCATCCGATACCCATAAATTTCTAAAACCAAACTGCTATCAGATAAATCGGTTACAATATACAATGGATCATCGTCTTCTTCTGATAGCAAACCTTACACCACCAAAGAATTTTTCTATCCCTGAACCACACCTTCTTTAGACAACCAGAAAACTTACCGCACCTAACCCAAACATCACCTTTTACAAGAATCACAAAGTTAACCCACGCCAAAATAGGAGATTGCTCGTTATACCTACCGAGCTTTATCCAATCAATGAGGATTTCTAAATGCTGGCGTCTTTTAAGCCATTCCAGAAAATAGGGAGAGATGCCTGCGTAAGCATCATTGAGCGTGAATTTGCTTTTACCAAAGAAACGCCAGAGTCTATTTAAATTGGTTTTGAATTTAACGGTTACGGGTAATTGTCGAGCCAATTCACACAGGATCGGT
>JBDRWD010000057.1 GCA_039802205.1 candidate division WOR-3 bacterium | reverse complement strand
AAATCATAGGCACTCCTTTCGGATAGAATATATCCAGGGGTGCCTATGTTTTAAAAGTTTTGGGTAAGATATTTTATTTTGATTAAATAACCCCACTTCGGTAAGATTATTTTGATTCAAATCGGGACATTGACAGTTCAAATTTTTTGAATATAATTATTTTATTAGTATGGAAAATTATTATCAGATTCTTGGGGTAAGTGCCACAGCCACGGCAAGTGAGATAAAAAGCGCCTACATGAAGCTTGCCAAACAGTATCATCCGGATCGATTCACCGATCCTGAGGAGAAACGCAAGGCAAATGAACAGTTCGCATTGATCACTGCTGCTTATCGGGTGCTCTCCGATGAAAAATTACGTGCTGAGTATGACAAATCTCTGGAAAAAGGCACAAAACCCCGGGAAGATATCCAGACAACCCAGGCGAAGAATGCATTCACCCGTGCAATTGAGTTCTTAAGAAACAAAGACCCCTGGCGGGCGGTGAATCTTTTACGGATTGCCTGCCGATATGACCCTCAGCCAATCTACCTTTCTTATCTCGGTCTGGCTTTGGTCTACACCCGGCAGTATCAGAAAGAGGGCTTTGAAAAACTCCATGATGCAGCAAAGAAGTTGATGTTCAATCCTCTGGTGTATGTAAACCTGGGCTTGGCTTATGAGTTTATTGCCGACCGAGAGCAGGCTTTGAAGTACTACCAGGAGGCACTGAACTGGGATAGCAATAACGCCGCAGCAAAAAAAGGGATTGAAAGACTCCAAACAAAAAAGGAAAGTTTCTTTTCTAAATTATTTGGTGGTAAAAAATGAGAAAGAGCGCGCTTTTACAGATGCTTGAAGATCTTTGCCATAAATTGTCAATCATTGTTAAATACGACCGCTTCTTTGGCCAGGGAGGGTATTGCCGGGTGAAACAAAAATCATTTTTTATCATCAATGAGAATCTTTCCAATGCCACCAAGGAAGACATTTTCATCCGGGAATTGAGACAGTTAAACTTTGACCCAGAATTGATTCCCCCTAAACTAAGAGAAATTTTGAAAAAATGAAGTTCGCCGTCATCATCGTCTTTCTTGCCCTTTTTGTCTGGCTGGGGAACTTGGGGATTTTTTCGCTTGCGCGCGATTGGCCCTTGATTCTCATCTTTTTGGGTCTAATCAATCTATTTCTGCTACCGAAATACTCCAAGGAAAAAATCATTGAAGATTTAGAAAACGGTAAAATCACACCCGAAGAAGCATTGCGCCGATTGGAACGTCTACATTAAAATTTAACTTTCTTTTCAAATCTCCCTCCAGAGTCTTTATCTCCACTGGTGAACCTTCGGGTGACCTATATGCGGCACTTTTTGTTAAATCCCAGTTAAAGGATATCCCTACCCTGTATGGAGTTGGGGGTGAAAATTTAAAAAAGACAAATGTCATATTAATCTTTGATTATGAAAATTTAAAAACCTTTGGTTTTGCATCGGGTATCTTATCAATTTTAAAGAACTTCAAAATGTATCACAAAATTGGCCGGATGCTTTTTAAATTAAAACCGGAGATTTTTATCGCTGTAGCCTACCCCGGGATTAATCTCCTGCTCTGCCGGTATGCTAAAAAACTGGGGATTAAAACGGTTTATCTTTTACCGCCCCAGATTTGGGCATGGGGGACTTTTAGAAAATATTTTATAAGAAAGTGGGTGGACCTGATTATAAGTGTCTTCCCCTTTGAGTATAGATTTTATAAAGCCCTGAATTTTAAAGTGATTTACTGGGCTAATCCTCTACTTATATTTTTAAAAGACTATACTAAACCACCCCCCTCCCGTGAGATTGGGGTGATGCCCGGTTCGAGGGTCTCCCAAGTAAAAAGAAATTTAAGGGTAATAAAAGAATTGATTAAAAATTTCCCCAACTGGGAATTCGTGTTTATTCTTCACCCCGAAGTCCTCTCTCCGGACCTAACCCGCTGGCTCACCCACGAATTTTCGAGGCGAATCAAAATAGTATCATCCCAAAGATATGAGGCAATGTGCCGCTGCCGGTGTATCATTACCAGCTCCGGAACGGCATCCCTTGAGACAGCGATCCTGAATATTCCCCAGATATTTTTCAATTATCCCCCCTTTCCGGATTATTATCTTTTTCGCCATTTTTTGAGAATCACCGAGTACAATCTGACAAATTTATATTACGGGAAGCACATCGTCCCGAGCTTTGTCTTTTGTAATAAAAAAAGATTGGTCCAGGCAATTACACAAGAATTACATAGATTGTTGACTTAAAGAAATTTTCTTATATAATAAGTTAATGGAAATCGACAATCTTATAACCAGTCACACAGGTATTGGCGAATTATTGGCTAATGAATTGATAAGACGGGGGGAGACGGTCTATACGGTCTTTCCCAGCCCGAAAGAAGTGCCGATGTCTTTTTTAGGCAAGATAAATTTGAAATACGGTTTTGTAAAATTTGATCAAGAATTAAATTATGAAAAAGGATTGCCGCGCAAGGTAAAAAATGTTTTCCATGTCTATGAATTATACAGCGGTCCATTCCCTAAAATCTTCATGGCCAATGTTGCCACCACCATGTTTCTTTTGGAATGGGCGAAAAAGGTAGGCGTAAGTAAATTTATTCTTCTCTCCACCGGCGAAATCTATGGTCAGGGTGAGAATTTAAATGAAAACGCCCCTTATAACCCCCGGAGTTTTTATGCTACCACGAAGTTTCATGCTGAGACCATTGCCCGCTATTACAACCGGAATTTTGAATTGAAAATCCTCCGTGTTTTCTTTCCTTATGGGAAAAATCTCCAACAAGGATATCTTTTTAACCTTTTTGATTCCCTTACGAACACCGGCATCATTGAAACCGATTATGCCATCATCTGTCCGACATTAATTGACGATGTAATCGAACCTTTGATTAAATTACGCGAACTCCCCGGGAGTATTGTATATAACATCTGTGGTAGCCCGGTGCCCCTCCCTCAGTTGATAAGCGAGATTGAATCCACCACCGGAAGGACTGTTAAGAATAAAAAGACCGGGAAAACCGTACTCTGTGGTAATTGCCAGAAAGCCATAGGTGAACTAGGATTTAAAGAAACTCCATTGAAGGTAGGACTGAAACAAATGTTGAAGAACCCTAATGAATGATATTCTTTTTATAAATACCGAAGAAAAAACCTTGGAGGAGAAGGAACCACCATTAGAACTGGCGTCAATCGGAGCCTTCCTTGAAGAAAAAGGCATTTCGGTCAAAATCATTGACTTCAATATTGAAAAAAAGGGTCTTGAACACTGGCTTTCTTTATACCAGCCCAAATTTGTGGGAATCTGGGGTACAACCATAAACCGATTTGAATCCTTTCGTCTCGCCCAGTTTGCTAAATCGTTCAATAAAGAAATCATCGTTATTTATCTCGGACCAAATGCATCCTTCACTGCCCAGTCTGTTCTTCGTGATATTCCAGCGATTGACTTTGTAATCCGCGGTGAGGGTGAAGAGGTAATATATGAATTAATGCAGGCATTAAGCACCGAGCAGGATTATGCTCGTATCCGAGGATTAAGTTTCCGAGATGACAGTCATCCCGTGGATAATCCTCCCGCTTTTAGATTGCATCTCGATTCACTCCCACACCCAGCCTACCACCTATTAAATATGAAAAAGTATCAAATAAAAATGGATTTCATCGGCAAGAAATGTGCACCGGTCAGTTCCTCACGGGGTTGCTTGCACCATTGCATCTGCTGTTTGACTGGTAAATTGTATAATAATCTGGTGACGGTTCGGGCTGCGAAGAATGTGGTGGATGAGATTGAAATGCTCCTACGCGATTACCATTTTGAAGGTATTAGATTTGTTGATCCCGCACTATCCCTGGACCAGGAACATATCACATCCCTTTGTGCCGAAATTTTGAACCGCAATTTAAACTTTCCCTGGGAGTGTAAAATCCAGGTGGGCAGTGTGGATGGCCCTCTACTGGAAATGATGAAAAAGGCCGGGTGTTATCTTGTGAGCGTAGGTATTGAATCCGGTAGTCAGAAAGTTCTGGACCTGATGCGCCGGGGAATAACCGTGGAACAGGCACAAAATCTGCTGGAATTATGTAAAGAAATCGGAATAAAGGTGAAAGCATTCTTCTCTTTCGGTCATATAAGCGAAACCCTTGCGGATGTCGAAAAGACGTTTGAGTTTATTGAAAAAAATAAAGAACTGTTCGGTAAGATTGAATATTCAATCGGCATTCGAATTTACCCCGGCACCTATCTTGAGACCTATGCCCGCAAAAATAATCTATTGCCCGCGGATTTTGAATGGACCAAACCCTATGATGAGCCAAGGAATGATACAATTATGCAGCCCAGGAGTATCCCCATTTTAATCCAGCCCCAATTGGGTTATGAAGAACTGGAATCGATAGCCCTCCGGATATATTCTGAGAAAACAAAGGGTTGGGAAAATCTCAAAGCCGGGATTGCAAAAATAACCCAGCCGGAGAAACTAAAAAAATTACACCAGTTTCTTAAACTTAAGTTCAAAAAATTGATGTGAAAATCCTCCATCTGGTTTTTGAAAATTTTCAGGATGTAGCGGGGCTGCTGAGTCGCTCCCACAAATTTTTCGGCGACGAAGGAGTGCTGGTCACAATGACCCACTCCAAATTGGGTTTCCCAGATGGGATTCTTTTAAAATATCCATTACTGAATTCTGAACCGATAAATCTTATCCGACGGATTTCCAAGAGAACAGATGTGAATGTGCCGCCAACTGAATTGCAATTCAAAATCAAAGGAGAAAAAAACTGGGAAAAATTTTTCTTTAAATCCAGGGATATCTTGTGGTTATACCGCCTCCATAAATTCTGGCGTAAATACGATTTGGGTGCATTTGATATTTACCATTTTGATGGAGGAGTCCCCTTTATCTATGGTGATAGAATATTGAAGAAATTGAAAAATAAAAAAATCGTTGCACATTTCTTTGGGAGTGATTTACGAAAATGGGGGATGAACCCCTACCTGAAAGAATATGCCCAATTGAAATTCACTTCCGAGGTTGACCATCTTAAGATCGATGCCACACTTATCTTCGTCCCCATCCCCTTTGAAGCAGCAAAGATCAAACCTCGGGATCAGGAGAATAAGATTTTACGGGTGGGGCATTCACCCACCCGCCGGGCTGCTAAAGGTACTGCCGAAATAATCGAAGTCATTGAAGAATTAAAGAAAGAAATCAAATTTGAATTTTTGCTCATTGAGGGAGTCTCCCATAAAAAATGTATGGAATTAAAAGCAACCTGTGATATTGGTATCGACCAGATCGGTAATTATGCAGGAACCGCCTATGGCCGGAGTGGTCTTGAGTTTCTTGCCCTGGGGATCCCGACAATAACGGAAATCCCCAAGGAATATGAATATCTTTTACCAAACCATCCCTTTGTCAATGCTAATAAAAAGACATTGAAGGATGTATTATATGAATTGCTTACAAATTCGGAGTTGCGCTATAAAAAGAGAAATGAAGGATTAAAATGGGTGCGGGAATTCCCTAACCCTAAAAGGGTAATGGGATTGATCTATAAAGAATACCACCGCTTGAACTGGATAAAATAATCACTTTTGTTTGCGTTTCCTCTGTCCCACTTTTATGCGCACCAATGCCCGCTGGAATGCTGCCATTGCTTCGGCATGGCTGATCTTATCACCCCTCTTTTCCTCCATTAACTTCTGGGCGCGTTCCCTGGCCCTGAGTGCCCGTTCCAAATCAATCTCCTCAGCACGCTCAGCCGCATCAGCGAGAATGATGACCTTATGAGGCAATACCTGCACAAATCCACCAGTTATTGCCATATATTCAATCTCATTATCTCTTCTTATCTTTATCTCGCCCGGGCTGATTATCGAAACCAGGGGCACATGTTTTGCCAAAATACTTATCTCACCCTGGATTGTAGGAACAGTCAAAACATCAACATCATCAGAATATACCAGTCGTTCCGGAGTTACTATTTCCAGACGGAATTTCATTTAGATATTCAATCCTCCACACATATAAAGAGCCTGCTCGGGTATATCATCACACGCACCTTCCAGGATTGCCTTAAATGCCCGGATCGTCTCTTTTAAAGGAACATACTGCCCAGGCCGACCGGTAAAGGTTTCGGCAACAAAGAAGGGCTGCGAGAGAAACTTTTGAATCTTTCTTGCCCGGGTCACAGTCAATTTATCTTCCTCAGATAATTCTTCAAAACCCAAGATTGCGATCACATCCTGCAAATCTTTATACCGCTGTAATACCTTCTGCACACCCCTTGCCACATTATAGTGCTCTTCACCAACAAAGCGCGGGTCAAGGATTGTGGAAGTGGAATCAAGGGGGTCTACCGCTGGATAGATGCCTAATTCCGCGATCGGTCTTGATAAAACAATGGTTGAATCCAAATGTCCGAAGGTAGTAGCTGGTGCTGGGTCGGTTAAGTCGTCTGCCGGAACATATACAGCCTGGACTGAAGTAATCGAACCGTGTTTTGTGGATGTAATCCGCTCCTGCAACTCTCCCATCTCGGTCGCAAGCGTGGGCTGATAACCAACCGCGGATGGGATTCGGCCCAGCAATGCCGAGACTTCAGAACCTGCCATAGTAAAACGATAAATGTTGTCAATGAATAACAACACATCTTTATGTTCCACATCCCGGAAATATTCAGCCATGGAAAGGGCGGTCAATCCCACCCGTGCTCTAACTCCGGGTGGTTCATTCATCTGACCGAAGACGAGTACGGTTTTGTTTATCACCCCAGAACGGGTCATTTCCAGGTACAGGTCATTTCCCTCCCGGGTCCGCTCGCCGATTCCTGCAAAGACCGAAACTCCCCCATGTTCAATCGCGATATTCCGGATCAATTCCATCACCACCACCGTCTTCCCCACCCCTGCACCACCGAACAATCCTACCTTACCACCTTTCATAATCGGTGCAATCAAATCTATGACTTTTATACCGGTCTCGAGTATCTCCACTTTAGTGGATTGTTCTTTGAAAGCAGGTGGTTTACAATGGATGGGACGGCGCAATTTGCCGTTCACCGGTCCTTTCTCATCAATCGGTTCACCCAGGACATTGAACAACCTTCCCAGGGTTTCTGGTCCCACGGGAACCGTGATCGGTTCACCCAAATCAATGACCTCCATTCCCCGTGCTACTCCCTCAGTGGGACCCATGGCGATCGTCCTTACTACATTATAACCAAGATGCTGTTGGACCTCAAGGATAAGGTCACCATCTTTTAAAGATAGTTTTAAAGCCCCATAGATTTCGGGTAATTTTTCGGTGAATTCTACATCAATTACCGGTCCCATTACCTGCAAAACCCTACCCTTATTCATTTGTCTTACCTCCTTTTATTTCTTCAAACTTTCAATCACTGCCTTGGTGGTAGAAAGTTCGGTCAACTCCTTCGTAATTCCTTCCTGGCGTGCCTTGTTGTAAGAAAGAATTAGGCTTTGAATAAGATTTTCCGCATTCTCGGTCGCATTCTTCATCGCCATCATCCGGGCAGAGAATTCCGAGGCTTGAGATTCCAGCACCGCTGCATATATTTTATATTCAATTATCCGGACAAGCAGGGTTTCAATCACCTCGGCAGGAGAGGGCTCATAGATAAACTGAGCAAGAAAAGGAACTTCAGGTTGTTCCTGCTGGAAGGGTAAAAGTTGAATCGTGGTAGGACGCTGGACTACATTGGAAACATAATCACTATAAATAAGTTTTACCTCATCATAATTACCCTTGGTAAATTCCTCAATGATTATTTGGGCAATGGGTGTGATACTGATGAATGTTGCCGGTGCCCCCAAACCCGTGAATTCCGCGATAACTTTATAACCCCGCCGGATAAAGAAATCCCGCCCCTTTTTGCCGACCGTAATGATTCCAACCGTCTCTTTGTCTTTGATCTGCTTCAAGGTTTCGCCGATGATATTCATATTAAATGCCCCGCATAAACCGCGGTCTGAGGTCAGCACCACCAACAGCGAATTTTTTATCTCCCTGACTCTAAGTAAAGGATGAAGTTCGCGTTGTGTCTTTGGAGCAAGGTTGAGCAATAGATTCCAGGCAAGCTGGGCATAAGGTCGGGAGGCCAAAAGTGCGGTGAGGGTCTTCTGCATCTTTGCTCCTGCGACCATCTGCATGGTTTTGGTAATCTTTTTGATATTACTCACCGATTTGATATGTCTTTTTATCTCCCGGACCGAAGCCATGGTGTTTTAAACTCCGCTCCTTACTTAATGAATAACCCCTTGAACTCTGAGATTGCAGCGCTCAGTTTCTTCTCAGTATCCTCATCAAGGTCTTTTGTCTCTTTAATCTTTTTTCCAATCTCGGGATAGGTCGTATCCATGTATCTTAAAAATTCATCTTCAAAACGCTTTACCTGCTCAATCGGAATATCATCCAGAAAACCCGTGATACCAGCATAGATTATCATCACCTGTTTTTCCACAGGCATGGGCATATACTGTCCCTGTTTTAAAATCTCGGTCATTACCTTACCGCGGGTCAATTGTTTGCGGGTGGCTTCATCAAGGTCGCTGGCAAATTCAGCAAATGCCGCCATTTCACGATACTGCGCAAGGTCCAAGCGCAACTTACCCGCAACTTTTTTCATCGCTTTTATCTGGGCACTCGAACCTACCCGTGAGACAGAGAGTCCAACATTGATTGCTGGTCTTATACCCTGATAAAATAGTTCGGGTTCCAGATAGATCTGACCATCTGTGATTGAAATCACATTGGTGGGAATATATGAAGTGATATCACCCGCCTGGGTCTCAATTATTGGCAAAGCCGTAAGCGAACCACCACCATGTTCTTTATTCAATTTCGCTGCCCGCTCCAGAAGCCTTGAATGGAGATAAAAGATATCCCCAGGATACGCCTCTCTTCCTGGTGGTCTTCTCAATAATAAAGAAATCTGGCGATATGCCCAGGCATGTTTGGATAGATCATCGTATATCACCAGAGCATCCTTCCCCTGGTCCATAAAATATTCACCCATGGCGCAACCCGCATACGGTGCAATATACCACAAAGATGCTGGATCAGAAGAGCAGGCACCCACGACAATCGTCCAGTCCATTGCCCCGTATTTTTCCAGTTCTGCCACAATCCTTGCTAATTTGGATTCCTTCTGACCGATTGAGACATATATGCAAATCACATTTTCTTCTTTCTGATTGATGATGGTATCAATCGCAATCGCCGTCTTCCCGGTCTGCCGGTCACCGATGATCAATTCCCGTTGACCCCTGCCAATGGGAATCATGCTATCAATCGCCTTGATACCGGTCTGCAATGGTGTATTTACGGGTTCGCGTAACACCACCCGGGGTGCAATCTTTTCAATCGGATAATAGGTCGTGGGTTTGACTGGCCCTTTCCCATCGAGCGGTTCACCAAGTGGATTTATTACCCTGCCGATAAGTCCCTCACCAACTCCCACCTCCAAGATCCGCCCAGTTCCTTTTACAATATCCCCTTCTTTTATCTTCTCATACTCACCAAGCACAATCGCCCCGATGCGGTCCTCAAGTAGATTCAAAGCCACGCCGTAGATGCCATTGGGGAATTCCAGCATCTCGGAAGCAAAACAATCATGGAGACCACTTATTTGCGCCACACCGTCCCCAACTTCTATGACCGTGCCTACTCTTTCTACCTTTACTTTTTTTTCAAAGGCTAATAGCTCTTTTTTCAATTCGTTGAGCAATCTTGTTTTTATATCCTGGCTCATAATTGTTTTATCCTTGTCTTATATTTTTTAATAAATCCTCAATCCGTGATTTCAGACTGGCGTCGATCATGATATCGCCACTTTTTATCACCATTCCGCCAATTACCTCTGGATCGATGATGTTTTTGATATGTACCGGTTTTTTTAATTTCTGCGTGAAATTCTTCGTCAAAAGTTCTTTCTCTTCAGAGGTAAGGGGTATGGCGGTGCGCACTTCAATCTCTAATATCCCGGATTCCGCCCGTGTGCGCTGATAACTCCTCAATATTCCGCTCAAACTGGAGAGGGCGTTACAACGCAAGAGCACAAAGATAAAATCATAGGTCTGGGGGCTGATGTAGTCTTTAAACAGACCCTTAAGCGTCTGCTGCTTTTCCAAAAGAGGAATCCTTGGATTCTCCAGATAACCGCGCAATTTGAGGGAAGAACGAAAAGAGGAATCGACGAGTTCTAATTCTCCAAGCATCTTTTCCATGATCTCATCCTGGTTTTTAGCTTGGTCCATGGTTTTATCCACCGTTTTTTCTAATGGTTTATCCTCGCGTCGCTGTCTTTTCAAGTTCTCGCTCCACCTCTTTTATCGCCTCTTCAATCAATTCCCGCTGGGTTTTTTCATCCAGTCTTTTTCTTATCAGTTCTGCACTCAGCGTTACTACCATCGCCCCGACCTCTTTTTTAATCTCCGCCATGATATTCTGCTTTTCAGCATTTATCTCCTGCATCGTCTTTTCCACTATCTTTCTCGCCTCTTCGTTTGCCAGGGCAATAATCTTTTTCTTCTCCTCATCACCCAGTTTTGTCGCCTGTTCAATTATCCGGTGCGCCTCCTTCTTTGCTTCTTCGATCAATTGACGGTGCTTTTCTTCGGCTTCTGCGGCCTGCTTTTTTAAAGCCTCGGCTGTCTTGATGCCTTCCTCAATCTTGCTGGAACGGTCTTTAAAGAGTTTGAGGATCGGTTTATAGAGAAATTTATTCAAGACCCACAACAATATCAGAAAGTTAATGATTTGGGCGATGAGCAGAAGTGGATTAATACCAAGCTTAGTCAAAGCTTCCATGATTATAAGAATTTAATAATTAAGGCAACGACCAAGGCATAGATAGCGATCGCCTCGGCAAAGGCAAGGGCGAGAATAAAAAGTGTCTGAATCTTACCCGTTGCCTCTGGATTACGACCCGCGGCTTCGGTTGCTTTGGCACCGATAAATCCGATGCCTAAACCTGGTCCCAGAGCACCTAAACCAATTGCCAGTGCTGCCGCCAGTGTTTTCATGGTTGCTGGTTCCATAAATATATCCTCCTTTCACCCCTCGCTATCTCCTCCCACATTCAGGAAGAGCGGAGCGGGCATTTCAATGTTCCTCTTCAGTGGTAGCAATTTTTATAAAAAATAATGTCAAAAAGGAGAAGATTATTGCCTGGATTACTCCCACAAAGATCTCCAGGGCAAGAAATGGTGCAGGAATCAGTATCGGCAGCAGAACGAGCATCACTGTGAGTAGGACTTCGCCAGCAAAAATATTTCCAAAAAGACGGAAGGAGAACGAAATGATCTTGGCGAATTCTGCAATCAATTCCAGTATCCCGACAAAGAACATGATTGGATTTTTCAGTTTTATAAATCGTTTTAAGAAACCCTTGAACCCCAGGGCTTGGATACTGTAAATCTGGGTGAAGATCACCGAAATCAATGCCAGGGCAAGGGTGGTATTTAAATCCGCGGAAGCGCCCCTGAATAGCGGGATAAATTCTTTATGGATTTTTAATTCAGGATGGGAAGGTGCGACACCTTCTGGATGTTCCATTTCCTCCGCATGAACCGGTGTTTCGCGGTAAATGCCGATAGTCCCCACCCCGGGTAACAGTCCAAACCAATTGATGAAAAGAACAAACAAGAATATCGTCATCACCAGTGGGAAAAACTTACGCCCTTTCTCTTCGCTTCCAAAGACCTCACAGATGAGATTATAGAAGTATTCAAGGAGATACTCTACCACATTCTGAATTCCTTTGGGTATGACATTCTTTTTCACCAGGAAGATTATCAGAATAAAAAGCAGAATGGTCAAGTAGGTCACCAGCAACGAGTTGGTCACCGGGAAAGAACCGATCCGGAACAGCTCTTCCGCGGCTATGGAAATATGGATGTCACGCATAGAAAAGATTATATTCAGAATTCAAAAAAAATCAAGTTGTATTGACACCTGCCAAAATTTCTTTATAATTGGCTTACGAAAGGAGTGCCAATGGCGAGAAAGTGTGCAATTTGCGGAAAAAAAGCCCAGGTCGGTTCCAAAATAAGCCACGCCCACAATGTCTCTAAACGCCGGTTTAATGTCAACCTGCAAAGGGTGCGGATAAAGATAGATGGTAAAATAAAGCGTGTGCTGGTGTGTACCGATTGTTTGAGTGCGGGTAAGGTAATGAAGGCATGAGAGTCTAATATTATTCCTATGGTGGTTCTTTACACCCTGGTGAGCGTGTGCTTGGTTAGTATCATTTCGCTCATTGGGATATTTTTTGTCGCGATAAAATCCAGTACCTTAAGCCGCATCATTTTATTACTGGTAAGTTTTGCCGCCGGTTCTTTATTCGGCGATGCCTTCATCCATCTTCTACCCGAGGCATTTATAGAATTTGAAAACAGTTTCCTCGTCTCTCTGCTGGTAATCGCTGGAATACTCATTTTTTTTATTCTGGAAAAATTTGTGCGCTGGCGCCATTGCCACATTCCGACCTCACCCGAGCATCCCCATCCGCTGGTTACAATGAATCTGGTGGGCGACTTAATCCATAATTTGATCGATGGGATGATCATCGGTGCCAGTTATTCGGTAAACATTCATATCGGCATCGCCACAACTATAGCAGTAATCATGCATGAAATTCCCCAGGAGATTGGCGATTTCGGTGTCTTTATCCATGGAGGGTTGAGTTTAAAACGGGCGATCATGTTGAATTTTTTATCAGCCCTTACTGCTGTTCTGGGTGGGATAATTTCTTTAATCCTCGGTCCCGTGGTAAAGGACTATGCCATTACTCTTCTTCCACTCACTGCTGGCGGTTTTATCTACATCGCGGGTTCCGATTTGATTCCCGAACTCAAAGGTTGCGAAACGGCTTTAGGTTCGCTAACCCAGTTGATCGCAATGGCTTGCGGCTCGGCAGTAATGGCACTTTTACTTCTCCTCGATTGATTCCCGTTGAAGAAAAATATTAAAAAAAATATCTTTGATTACTTTTTCATCTTAAGACCCTTCATTCTCATCCCGGTGATAAATTTCTTTCTGATCGGTAAATACCTTGCCAATGGAAACAGGTTTAATATGCAAACTCTGATCGGCCTAATGCTTTACACCCTGATGATGGGAGGTGTGTATATTCTTAATCAAATAACCGATGTTGAAACCGACCGTTTGAATAAAAAATTGTTTCTTCTCTCTGAAGATTATTTACCTTTAAAAAACGCTTATATTGAGATGTTTTCAATCTGGAGTGCAGTTTTGCTCGGTGCCTATTTATGGAACATTAATTTTTTTATCCTCATGGTCATCTCACTAACCCTGGGCATTCTCTATTCTTTACCCCCTTTTAAATTAAAAGGAAAACCTATACTTGATATGCTGAGTAATGGCTTCGGTTATGGGATATTAAATTTCTTTGCGGGCTGGCTGATAGAAAGTCCTTTTGCATGGGAGGTGGGTTTAAAGTTTTTACCCTATTTTTTTTGCATCTGTGCCGTTTTTATTAACACGACCATTGTAGACCTTGAGGGAGATAAAAAGGCTGGAGAAATCACCACTGCGGTTTTTTTGGGCGAAAAGTTTGCCTATTTTCTTGCCTCGGTTTTAATGTTGACCGGGTTTATTTTATCTATTCTCTATCAAGATCTTATCTGCCTCATCCCCTCCGGTCTTAGCCTGCCTTTATTTTTCTATCTAACTTTTTATTTTTTAAAATACAAAAAAAGTATGCGTAAAATTGCCATCCTCTCTTTCCGTCTTCCTGGTTTGATATTCACTATCATCACCTGCATCCTTTATCCGGGATATATACCCTTCCTCATGGTGCTCATTCTAAGTATGAGGATATATTACAAAAAGCGCTTCAATCTTGAGTATCCTACATTAACTCATGGATAAAAAAAGGGGTTGGAAACCCAACCCCTGGTTATAAGAAAACCAGAATTATTTTATAGCAGCCTTCAATTCGCGACCGGCTTTAAATTTGGGCACACGCTTAGCGGGCACCTTAATCATCTCCCCAGTCTGTGGATTTTTCGCGGTGCGTGCTTTTCTCTTTGCCACCATGAATGTGCCGAAGCCAACGAGGGTAATTCTATCACCTTTTTTGAGTGCAGCAGTTACTGCCTCGACAAAGGCATCAAGGGCCAAACCTGCTGCCTTTTTACTGATCTTTGCCTTTTTGGCGATGGCATCAATAAGTTGTGCTTTAGTCATTTTAGACACCTCCTCTTTAGATGCCAAATTATATATATATTTCCATCTTTGTCAAGAGCAAAACTGAGTTTAACATGGTACATTCTGGGTTATAGAATTATCCGATAATCGCAGGTTTGGCTGGACGAAGTAGTTATCTCAACAAAATTGCCTTTTCTACTTTTTCATATCCCTCTGCCTCAAAGCGTACAAAATAGACTCACCAGAAAATCTTTCGGATTTTATCGAGACTCGTTTATTTCGATTTTGGATTTTATTATATTCACTTCGTTCACAGGCCCACCCACAATATCCTCCCTTCTGCTGCTATCAGAAAATATTATGAGATGTGGTTAAATCTTACATTTATTTCACACCTTCGCATCTCATCAGCATGAAGCTTAAGCAAATCCGTATTCCTTCCGTCCGCTCTTTCAACCGCCGCAAACCATCCCGAATAAAAAACGGTTTAATTGACGAAAGGTGGTTTTTGGCTATAATTGATCAATGCGATTTAGAAGAATCTGGTTCTTACTTTTCTTACTGCTCCTCTCCTGTCCAAAAACCGAGGATGAATGGCATTATCAGAATGTATTGGTGGGAGGTCCCTGCATGGTAAAATTCTACTCTTCAGATAAAAGTACCTCCGAACGAGTTTTGTCTGAAATCGATAAAGAATTAAAACGCCTCGATTCACTTTTAAATTATTTTTCCACAAAGAGCTTAGTCAGTGAAATAAATATAAAACATCGCGCTTCCCTTCCTCCTGATATAAAATCGATCTTTCTTTTGGCCGACTCAATTTCCGATCTAACCAATGGTAAATTTGATATCTCAATCGCACCCCTTCTTGAAATATGGGGATTTTATGGTAAAGAAAAAAGGATCCCTGGGAAAAAAGAAATTGAGAGGGCAAAAAGACTGGTTGATTATAAAAAGATAAAAATAATCGGTGATTCCATTTTTATTCCTGAAGATATGAAGATCGACCTCGGTGGGATTGCCCAGGGATTTGCCGCGGACCGGGTGGTGGATATCTTAAGAAAACATAACATCAAATCGGCGATCATCAATATCGCCGGTGAGGTCTATGCAATTGGTAAATCACCCAAGAACAGACCCTGGGTCGTGGGAATAAAACATCCAAGGCAGGATGGTGTGATTGAAAAAGTTGGGCTGGTCGATTGTGCATTATCAACCTCGGGTGATTACGAGAAATTCTTCATTGTCGATGGAGTCCGTTATGCCCATATCATAGATCCTAAAACAGGTTATCCGGCGCGGGATTTTGCTTCAGTTACGATAATTGCCGAAAACACAACTTTTGCTGATGGTATCGCCACTGCGGTATCAGTGATGGGTGCAGAAAAGGGGAAAAAATTTCTTGACTCATTGGGGATTAAAGGTATAATATACTATGAAAAAAATAATAAACTGGAAAGGCTGGAAACAGAATGAAGGTTGAGGCAAGATATTACGAAGTATTTGAAGGATATATTCAGTGTCGACTCTGCCCCCATCAATGCAAGATTTTGCCGGGCAAAAAGGGCATCTGTAGGGCGCGTATAAATGAAGAAAATAAACTCTGGGCGATTGATTACGGTGAAACTACTTCCATAGCCTTAGACCCGATTGAGAAAAAACCTTTGTACCACTTTTATCCTGGTTCCCAGATTCTCTCTATTGCCTGCAATAGTTGTAATATGAGATGCCCATTCTGTCAGAACTGGGAGATTTCACAGGTTGAAGCACAAACCGAATACCTTTCTCCAGAGATGCTTGTGAAGATCTATAAAGAACATCCTTCCTTGGGGGTCTCTTATACCTATACCGAACCATTGATGTGGTTTGAATATCTCCTTGATGCGGCAAAACTAATAAGAGAAAATGGTGGGAAGAATGTCCTGGTAACAAATGGAATGATAAATGAAGAACCTTTGCGTGAACTTTTGCCCCTCATTGATGCGATGAATATTGATTTAAAGTCAATCAATCCTGATACATATAAAAAGAAACTGGGTGGAGATTTAGATACGGTGAAAAAGACGATCGAAATATCACATAAATCCTGTCACATAGAGATCACAAACCTTGTTGTCACCGGGTTGAATGACAAACCAAATGAGATTGATGCACTCATTGATTATGTTGCGGGCGTGAATCCCGAGATTCCCTTGCATTTCTCCCGCTATTATCCAAACTACAAATATACCAAACCACCAACGCCGATTGATACACTCTTTGATGCCTATGAAAAGGCAAGGAAAAAATTAAAATATGTATATCTCGGAAATGTGCCGGGTGAGGATGGTTCCAATACCTATTGTCCAAAATGTGGCGCACTATTGATTGAAAGGATGTATTTCAAGGCGTTGATTAAAAATTTAAAAGGTTCTAATTGTGCAAAATGTGGAGAGAAGATAAATATTATTTTATGAAAAATTTTTATATCTGCATATATCCGTGTCAAAATCTGCGCTCATCTGCGTGTTTTGCCATTATGGCAAAAAGGGGGTGATTGATGGCAGCAAAAAGAAAATTACCAACAATAATTTTAGGAATAATAATAGGTGGCATTATCGGGTCAGCATTATCCCATTTTCTTGGTAGTCTTTTTCCACCTGGACCGGTAAAAGGATTTTTCTTTAATGCCTTAAAGATTGGTTTTTCAACCGTCCATATAAATCTTGGATTTATCGCCCTTTCCTTCGGACTCTTTTTTAATATTACAATCTTAACAATTGTCTTTGTATTTCTGATGATTTACCTGTTGTATAAACTTTAATATTTACTACATTTTCTATTTTGTCACCAACATGGGTTTTTAAAAATTTATAAAAAGGGTGGGATGCCTGCGGGCATCCCACCAAAAATTTACTTCAATAAGATTATCTTCCGGGTATCAACAAATTCTTCTGCGGTCATTCGGCAAAAATAAATCCCTGCCGTAAGTGCCTTACCCTTATCATCCCTTCCGTTCCAGTATATCTTATAATATCCGGGTTCTTTTTCTTCATCCACGAGTGTCCGCACAACCTGCCCGAGACAATTATAAATTTTTATATCCACCTTGGCTTCTTTGGGAATTGCATAATCAAAGCGAATCATTCCTTTGCCTGGATTAGGCAGGGGTTGAGCCAGATGATAGGCAGTGGGTATTGATGCTACTTCTTCAACTCCAACCGGTCGAATATCACCATTAATCAAGGTAAATGTCCGGTATAACCAGACGCCCCAGTTGGACCCGCTATCACGACCCCGCACAAAGAGGGAACAGATGCGCACCGTATTTGGAGTATAGATAAGTCTAATGTTACCGATTACCTCTTCTGCGACTTCATCCCAGGATCCATCCAAGGCCTGCATCGCCACCTCGCCACTCGATGAATTTGGACTTTTGACGATATAACTTGCAGCGCTAATCGTTGAAAATCCGGCATCGGAATCGCTAACTACTGCAGTAAAGGACAATATGGTATCAGTTGTGGTAACAAATTTGGGGTTATTAGCAACGATTATTGAGTTTGCGAGGATCTTGGGACCGATATTATCATTACCCGGAATCGCAATTCGGAAATTGGCGGTTTCCGCAAAACCTTTTAAAGATGGATAGACATTTTTATCATTGACTGTCACCCGAACACGATATTTATTACCGTTAGGCAATGTGCTCACATTCCACGCATAAGGAGGGGTGAGATTAGTCCCAGCAGCGACCAAATTCCAGATTGAACCTCCATCTGATGAATATTCAATCCAGGTGGTATCGATCTGTGCGCCACCATAAGCGGTTGCATTCCAAACAATGTTAATCGGGCTTGAGGTGTATACCTGCCCACCGATTGGTGAAGATATTTCTACATCCGGATGGTCATGCCCAATGAGCCAGATAAATTGATTGTTTAGAATCTCTGGTAGTTTTGTAGTATCCATCTGGGTGATTGAAAATCCATTATAGATTGTGCGTGTCTTATAACCACCCCATATGCCATCACCAATTGTACCATGATTGTTGCCCGATTCCCATTTCACTCCAACCCTGCCTCCGTTTGATGCATTCCAGCGCCAGACTACCGAAGATGTCCCACCCGGATCCCAACCGTTGGGCGGTGTAGGCACGACATCAAATGAATCAGCCGCAGCACCAGTCCGATGGGGAGTATAGCTCACCGGGTTTTCAGCATACGGTCCACTTATCGGATCACCACTCACACCATAAATATTAAAAGTCCCGGTACTTGTGAGATCTGCTTTGTATCTTGCTTGCAGGTAATTCTTGCACCAGGTGCTATCGTATGATTTATTGGAACTATACTGCCAGGAGTACCACAAAACTTCATGGGATGCGAATGCGATTCTTCCACCACGCTCTTCATATTTTTTGATTGTTTCCTGCTGGGCTTGTAGAAACGGTGGATATTCATCTTCAAAAACGACATATACTGCTTTGGCATTTTTC